>NZ_JBSHGZ010000024.1:0-166463 GCF_053618075.1 Embleya sp. NPDC055664 | reverse complement strand
GTTCCGGACGTAGCCGGCGGGCCGAATCGCAGTAAGCCGGCAGAACAACACGAGAAAGACAAACATCATGAAGTTCTTGTCCCTCGTCGAGCCGCCCGAGCCCATGCGGGGCCTGGAAGTTCCGCCCGAGGTGGTGGCGGCGCTCGGCGCAGGCGCGCGGCCGCCCGTGACGATCACGGTCAACGGGCATTCCTGGAAGAGCCGGGTCGCCCTCCTGCGTGGCCGCCACCTGCTCGGCCTCGGCAACGCCAACCGGCAGGCCGCAGGTGTCGCGATCGGCGAAGAGGTCGAGGTCGAACTGAAGCTCGACACCGAGCCGCGCGTCGTCGTCGAGCCCCCGGACTTCGCCCAAGCCCTGGACGACGACCCCATCGCCCGCACCGCCTACGACAACCTCGCCTACAGCCACAAACGCGAGCACGTGCGCGCCATCGAAACCGCAAAGAGGCCCGAAACCCGCCAACGGCGCATCGAGAAGGCCATCACCACCCTGCGGGGCTGAAACCCGACGGATCCGGTGTGAGAGCCTCACATCCGTGGCCAGTGAAACCGAGGTGGGAGAGCTGTTGCACCAACGCGGTTGGCGGTCGGCATTCACCGTCGGCGAAAGGGTGAACGCGTGGGCCGCTCTGGTGGGCGTCAAGACCTTGGGCGTTCGCTTCGCTCGGCAGGCGCTATCGGCACCGCCTCGGGCACGGCATGACCCTCGGCCTCCCGAGGCTACGGAGCTGCTCCGCCGGCGGTCACGTTCCGAGGAAGCTCACTGTTTCCGCCAGGTCCGCCCGGCCGGTGACCGTCTGCAGGTACATGCCCGCGTCCCCCCACTGCCCGGGACCCATCGTCCGGTCGAGGTAGCAAAACAGCACGACGGGCGCACCGAACGCCTCCGTGTTCACGGCAGCGATCCGGGTGGGCCTGGCGGGGTCGTCGCGCTCGATCCCCAGCGCCGCGTACCGCTGCGCGGCCGCGGCGGAAAAGCGGTCGCGATAGGGCGAGGCCAGTTCGGCCGGGTACATCGGGTACTCGCGCTCGTCACCGGAGTCTCCCGCCAACGCCCTGGCGGTCGCGAGCCTCTTCAGTTCGGCCAACGGCTCGCCGGTCATGACATACACGTGCCACGGCTGGAGGTTCCCACTCGACGGAGCCCGCGTGGCCGCGGTCAGCACCCGTTCGAGTACGTCCCTGGGCACCGGCTCGTCGCTGAACGCCCGCACGGCCCGGCGTGTGTCCACGGCTTCGTACACATCCACGTCTTCTCGTCCTCTCACCCGACGACAACCACGTCCCTACCGTCTCCGGCACCCGCGACGTGCAGCGGGGTCGCCTTCGGCGATGCGACGCGATGTACGCGGGCCGGGAGCATCGCGTGAATGTGCCGCCCTCGGCGTCGCCCAATAGGCCTTGATCGAGCCGCTGTTGCTCGCCCGGCGCAAGAATCGTGCCAGTGGTCGGCCGCCGACGACGGACCGGCGCGAGGTGGTGAACGCGGTCCTGTACGCGGCCCGCACATCCATCGGTTGGATACCTGCCACACGATTTCCCACCCCACGCGAGACGTCCGTCTCGCTTGGCCTCTTGCGCGTCAGTCCGGCAGCCAGTTCAGCTCGTGTGCCAGGGTTTTGGCGACGGCACGGATGCGGCGGTGGAGTGGGGACTGTTCGCGTGGGAGGACCAGGTGGATCGTCAGGCCGGCCGCGCCCCGCAGCGGTCGCCAGGTGAGATCGGGCGGTGATGCCGTAACCGCGGCTTCTCCGGCCGGGGCGAGGGTGACCCCGTCGCGCAGGTCGCGCTGAGACATGTCGAAAGAGACTGCGGGCGTGTGGAATCGGGGGTGCGGTCGGGCGTCTCGGAACAGTGCGGACAGCTGATCGTGGATCACGGGGTTGGCCGCCCGGTCCGGGAGTCGCAGCGGATACGCGGCCGCGTCGGCGATCTCGATCTCCGGGTGTTCGGCCAGCGGATGTTGCCGCGCCAGCTGGACCCCGATGCGCTGACGCCGCAGCAGGTATCGGCGCACGCCACGGCCCGGCTGTTCACCGCGGGTGATCCCGGCGTCGATGCGGCCGTCGGCGACCGCGGGGGAGATCTCCGGGGTCGCCATCGGGACCGCGCCGACCTCGAGTCCGCTGTTGCCGCGAATCAGCCTGTCCACCAGGGCCGGTGTCGTCTCGGCCCCGGTGCTGAGGCTGTATCCGATACGCAACGTGCCCAGTTCACCGGCCGCCGCGCTGCGGGCGGTGTCCCATGCCCGGTCCAGCGCCGCCAGCGCGGGCGGCGCGGACTCCGCCAAAGCCGCACCGGCCGTGGTCAATACGACGCTACGTGTGTTGCGGACCAGCAGGGCCGTACCGAGTTCCGCCTCCAATCGGCGCATTCGGGCGCTGAGTGCGGGCTGTGCGATACCGATCCGTGCGGCCGCTCGGGTGAAGTTCAACTCCTGCGCCAGCACCAGGAAGTAGCGCAGGCTCACCGTATCCGGCGCCACGCGCCCTCCCTGCCGATTGATAACGATCCGTTCTGACTCTATCCCGTACCGGTCTTTCCCTCGGCCGCGTATCGAGCCCTAACCTGCGCATATGACGATCCCACCGACCGCAGTATCCGTCGCCGGGATCGATCGATCCGCGTGTCGATTCGACGTCGGACGTGTCCGGCCGAGCACAGGAGGTTTCCAATGGCCAAGGGCTACTGGGTCAGTGTCTACCCCGCCATCTCCGACCCGGAGATGCTGACCGCCTACAACGAGCTGGCCCGTCCGGCTGTCCGAGCCGGGGGCGGGCGCACTCTGTCCGTCGGCGGTCGAGTCGTCGCCCACGAGGCCGGAATCACGCAACGCGTCGTTCTGGTCGAGTTCGACAACTTCGAACAGGCCGTCGCGGCATACGAGAGCGAGGCATACCGGAAGGCTCTGGTGGCCCTCCCCGACGGCTACGAACGCGACTTCCGCATCATCGAAGGCATCGACTGACCGACGGGCCCAGCGTCCCGGTTCGTCGTCGACGTCCTCGACGACCTGATCCCTGTCGGCGGCTCGCCGCGCCGGCGGTACGCACCTGACGTGTGCGGCCGAAGTACCGTTCAAGGCTTGGCGGTTCCCGGCATCCGTATACCGGAAGTCGCCCGATGGGATCCGGGCTTCGTGCTCGAAGTCCGCCTCGAACAGGGGCTGTTCCGCGTGCTGGGGCTACCGGGGACGGGCCGGCGCCTCTGTGTCGGAACAGTGGCGCCGGCTCGATCCGGGAACATACGGCGGCTTCGGCCTGGCGGGTGTCGTCGCCAAGCGCCTTTCGGCCTTGGTCGCCGCGACATGGCGCGACGACACCACCCATGCCACGGTTGTGGCCGCCGAACCCGTCAGGTCGGGTGGTGGTCGGAGACGGCGCCGAGTTCGATGTCGTATTCCAACAGGGCCTTCATGGCGCACAGGGCTGTGGCGAATCCGCCGACGGTGTCGTTCACCCAGCGCACGGCGTCGTCGCCCGAGCCCACGAAACCGGTCTCGGTGACCTCGACGAACGTGGCTCCTTCCGCGCGCGGGGTGAACCGCAGCTCGACGGTGGTCGGCTGCCCGTAGTTGCCCCACTCGAACCGGATCAGCCGGGCGTCCTGGACCTCCTTGACCCGGACGTCGGCCGATGCACCGTACGTCTCCCACTCCCAGTGCAACTCGGCGCCCGCAACCATCGGCCCGCTGCTCTTGCTGTACCAGAACCGGGAGGTCACAGCCGGGTCGGCGAAGGCGCGGAACACCTCCTCGGCGGGCTTGCGGACGATCATGCAGGCATACGCGGCAGGGGCGCGAGAGAGCGCGAGTTCAGGCGTTTCCATACGGATAATCATGCACCACGGGCGCCCTCGGCTCCGAGATTTGCACCTACGCGTCCGGGACCGCCACGGCCGCGACGCCCGGGATTCCACAGGGGCAAGTACGGCCTGCGGCTTGGGCGTTCCTTCGAGAGAGCAGGGCCGCAGCAGCCGGGAGCACATCGCGGACGTGGGCTCGGCACACGACCGTGCGGACCGGCGGATCCGCCGTCGGCCGTGGCGTCGTGGGCATGGTCGCGCCGCGGATGCGGTACCGCCGTCCGGTGTTCGCCTTCGCCCGTTCGAGCGACCCGAGGGCGGGTCGCTCGGACGCCGGCGCGCGGATCGGTCACGCTCGGCCCGGACAGGCCCTCGACGATGCGGGGCGTACGGACGGACACAGAGAGCAGGGTGAGCGGCGATGTCGCGCAACGGGTCGATTCGAGGGTTCGTCGGGCGGTCGCTGACGGTGGGCTCCGCGCTGGTGGTGCTGGCCGCCGGGCAGGCCTGTGCCATCGCTCCCCCGGTCACGGAGCCGGCCTCGGCGCAGGTTGCGGCCGCGGTTCGCCCGTCGGGTTCCGACCTGGAGGTCATCCGGATCGATCCGGACTCCGTCGCGCCGGGCAACACCACCACGGTGCACGCTCTCATCGACAACGCCGGGCCGGACCGGACGGCCTCACCGTTCACCGTGGTGATCACGCTGCCGGAAGGCGTGACGCCCGAGGGCCCGTTCTTCCCGGAGGACTGCGCCGTGTTCCAGAACGGCCACCGAGTGCGCTGCGTCTTCCCCGCCGGTCTGCCGCAGTCCCGAATCGCCACGGCGGTCGTCCCGGTACGGATCGCCGACACCGTCCCCGTCGGCGACCTGACCGGCGGCTACGTCGCGGTCCGCAGCGAGGACGACCGCAACCCCGGGAACGACAGGCAACCGTTCACGATCCACGTCGTGGAGACCGCCCAGGACTGAGTCGGGCCGCGGCGTAGCCGAGGCCGTGTCGCCCTGCTTTGCCATACTTGCCCGCGAGTCGAAATCGAGTCCCGACCGGGCAGCGGGAGCCACGCAGCACGAACCCGGGAGACGAGACCCGCCTCCGTGGCTGTCCGGGAGACACGTCCGCCCGGATACTGTGGCGATGACGATGACGAACCACAACGATGTCGTTCTCGATGGTCGGCTGCCCTTCATACAGCGCATCGCGCAACTCGTCGAAGTGTGGGTCCGAGACGGCCGGGGCCGCGACCACGTGGTGACCGACAAGGCGTTCTTCACCGTCTACTCCTGGTACCTCCGACACCGGGACGAGCACGATCCGGTGTTGGGGGAATTCGTCGCCGTTTCCCACGACTTCAACGGCGGTGACGACGGCTGGGAAACCATGCTGCGCGTGCGCGCCGTGTGCGCGGGCTGCTGGGACACATACCGCATGGGAAACATCTACGTTTGCACAGGATGTATGGAGTACGGCTGCGATGCCTGCGGTCCCCACCGATACTGCGCCGGCGAGCTCGTCTGACCCACGTCGTTGTCCAACGCGGTGACAGGCCGACGGCGCGAACCGCCCCGACGGTGGTGCTCCTCGCCCGTCGGCAGGCTCGCCTTCGTGGCCGGCACGATGTCGTCGCGGCGGCCGGGGATTCCCGCCGGGGCCGGTGGTCGCGGGAACGACGCGCCGGCCCCGGACCGGGCGCAACCGTCGCCCGGGCGCGGCGAAGCCGTCAGGCGCCTGCGGTGGTGATCGCGTCCAGTGATTCGGCGAGTACTTGGCCGCCGTCGACGATCAGGCCCTGGCCCGTGATGAACCCCGCGTGTTCGGAGGCCAGGAACAGCGCCGCGTGGCCGATCTCCTCGCTCGTCGCGAGCCTGCCCATCGGAATGGACCGGGCCATGTCGCGGATGTAGTCGGCACCGAGGTCCGCCACGCCCTCGGTGAGCACGTTGCCGGGCAGCAGGGCGTTGATCGTGATGCCGTGGGGGGCCAGTTCCAGGGCCGCGGCCCGTACGAAGCCCATTTGTCCGGCCTTGCTGGCCGCGTAGTGGCTCCAGCCGGGGTAGCCGGTGACGGGTCCGGTGATGGACGCGGTGACCACGACCCGAGCGTGCGCACTGCGCCGCAGGGCCGGCAGGAAGGCCGTCACGGTGAGCATGGTGCCGCGCAGGTTGACGTTGAAGACTTCGTCGATGCGCTCGGCGGTGAGGTCGGTCAGCCGCGCGCTGGGGAAGATGCCCGCGTTGCAGCAGACGACGTCGACGCCGCCCAGTACCTCGACCGCCTCGTCGGCGAGCCGCGTAATCGCCGCGGGGTCGCCGACGTCCGCCGCGATGCCGGTGACTTTCCCGCTCGTGGCGGTGAGTTCCGTCGCGGTCGCGTGGACGTCGGCGGCGTTGCGGCCGGTGATGACCACGTGGGCTCCGGATCGGGCGAAGACAGCGGCGATTCCCTTGCCGATGCCCTTCGAGCCGCCGGTGACGACGACACGGCGGCCGTCCATGGATGGGGGTGTCATGAATGCTCCTGTGGTGTTTCGGGTGGAGTCGGTCGGATGTGGGTCGGGCCCGGGCGCCGGCGCCGTGGGCAGGATGAATCCGCGGTGCGGCGGTCAGCGGCTGTTGGCCGACCGGCCGCGCCACCATCGGTTCTGTTTGCCGAGGTATGCGTCCGCCAGTTCGGCGCTCGCCTTCGTGAATGCCGCGCCCTTGGCCCGCGCGAGGTCGGTGTCGGGGTGTGAGCCCAGCCAGGCGACGACCATCAGGCGCCTGAGCATGATGAAGGTCTGGATCTCGTTCTCGTCCTCGGTGGTGAGCGCGCGGACCCGGCGGTAGCCGGTGAGCCAACTGCCGATGAGGTCCGGGACCTGCGGGGACTCCTCGAGGAAGGTGAGGGCGGCGGCCAGGTCGTACAGGAACCAGCCGGACCCGCAGTCGTCGAAATCGATCACCGCGGTCCGGTCGCCGTGCACGAGAAGGTTGGCCAACCGGAGGTCGGCGTGGATCAAGCCGAATCGGCTCGGACGGGTTCCGTATCGCGACAACCGTTGGCGAATGATCGCTTCCGTGTCCGCGAGCACCCGGCGGACCTCGCCGCCGGCGCCGGGCCCGTCCTGCCACCGTCCCCAGTGCGCGTGTGTGCCGAGCATCGCGGCGAGGTCCCACCGCATCCGGGTGAACCCGGCGGGAGGCGTCCAGGTTTCGGCGTGCCGGTGCAGGCGGGCGGTGATTTCGCCCAGGCGTTCGAACTGCGGAGCGGGCACGTTCTCGTCCGGAGCGTCACCGGGGATGAGGTGGAACAGCACGGCATGCCGCCGCTGCCCGCCCGCGGTGAGCGGATCGACGCCGACGACGAGGCGGCCGTCCGAGGCGGGAATCGGCTCCGGGGTGGCGATCTCGGTCTCGTTGCGCAGTGCCGCGACCCAGGCCAGTTCGGACCGGATCTCGGCGGCCGTGTGGTAGCCGGGACGGTGGACCCGCAGGATGCGCGGGGCCGCGCCCGGCCCGGCGTGGATGCGATAGGTCGCGTTCTCCGAGAGGTTCAGCAGTTCGAGCGGGGTGTCGCGGTCGATGCCGTACGCGGGCAGGATGCGGCGTGCCAGGGAGTCGTACGGTTCATCGGCGACGGCACCGGGTGGTGTGTCGTCGCGGTCGGACTCGGGTCTTTCGGGGGACATGCCTTCTCCTGAGGGCGCGGACAGCCGAAGGGGCGGTGGCGTCGGGGGCGGTGGAGCCGGCTGGACCGGACTCGTCGGTTCAGTGGTCACGTCCCTCGACGGCCGCCAGTGCCGCGTCGATCGCGTGGCGTGCGGTGGTGACGTCTTCCAGGGTGCCGCTGATGTAGACGCGGCCGGCGGCGCCGATCATTTGCACGTCGACCAGGGTGTTCTTCGGCGCCGCGCGCTCCGCCTCGTTCGCGGCGAGGGCCGCGTACAGCGCGGGGGTCATCTCCATCACCAGCAGCGTCTGCCCCGGCAGGATCATGGATGCCTGGCGGGTGCGGTTCAGGATGACCGCGTGCTGGTCGGTGACGTCCTCGATCACGTCGGTGTACAGCAGGCGGGGCTTGAGCTGGTCGGTCGGGCTGCGGCGGATCCCGGCCTGGATGGCGGCGCCGGCGCGCTCCAGGTCGTCGGTCTTCTTGGTGTGGAGTTCGAGGATGCCGAACTGGCGTTCCACGAAGAGCAGCCCGGGTTCCGCGGTGGGTACGGCCTTGAGCGCCAGGTCGATGACACGCTCGATGGCCAGTCCGGGGGCCACTTCGATGATCAGGGCGTGGTCGCCTTCCAGGGGTGGATAGCCGCGGGCTCGCGTGGGGGTCCCCAAGTATGCGGCGAACTGCCGCTGCAGGCTGCGCAGGGTCAGGTATACGCGGAGTTCGGTCGCCGGCGCGGCGGGCTGCGACGGGGCGGCCTGCGGTGCGGCGGGCTGCGGCGCGACAGCCGGCGCAGCGCTGCGGTCCTGCGCGGTGCGGGGGCGCCGCCGCGTGGCGCCCCCGGTCGGCTCGTCGGAGGTCGTTGTCATCGCGCTCGGCCCGTGGTGTTTCCGCCGCCGTTGAAGTGCCGGTTCACTTCGGGGTGGGGGCGGGGGATGACGTGGACGGAGACGAGTTCGCCGACCTGGGCGGCGGTGTCCGCGCCGGCGTCGGCGGCGGCCTTGACCGCTCCGACGTCGCCGTTGATGACGACCGCGACCAGGCCGTCGCCGACCTCCTCGCGACTGATGATGGTCACGTTCGCGGCTTTGACCATGGCGTCGGCGGCGGCGAACGCCGCGACGTAGCCGCGGGTTTCGATCATTCCGATGGCGTCGGACATGAGGTCCCAACTTTCGTGTTCAGGAGGTGCGGTGGGTGGTGGAGGTCTCGTCGACGGAGCCGATGATCAAGGCGTCGATCGGTGCGTTGTCGGGGAATCGGCGGGCGGCGCTCATGCCCTGGGCCACGAGTACACGCTCGCCGACGCCGGTTCCCAGGACGTCGAACGCGATGATCACCTCCGGTGACGCCTCGAATGCCACGGTCAGGAACGCGCCGGACGGAACGCCGGTGACGCGTCGGGTAGACCAGACGGATCCGGTGACGGTGCCGATGCGCATCAGGTCTCCTCCCGGTCGATGCGGATGCCGAGTCGGCGGGCCGTGTCCCGCCCCAGGGGGGTGATGACGGCGCGGGGGCCGGCGACGATGTGGTGTCCGGCGGCGGCGGCCGCGGTGACCGCGGCCTCGCCGACGGCGCCGCGCTCGATCCGATGTACGCCCTGTGCCGGAGCGGGCTCGGCACCGCCGGCGTGGGCGGGGTGAGCGCGGTCGAGCCGGAACCGGATCCTGCGGTCGTCGAGGGCTGCCCGCCCCTCGGGTGTTGCGGTGAGGTCGAGCAGCAGCCGTACGAAACGCGCGAGGTCCGCGTCGTCCCGGAGCAGCACAGGGCGGTTGTCCGGTGCGGCGACGGTGGGTGCGACGGCGGTCGGCTCGGCAGCGATCGGTGCGACGCCGGCAGAGGGCGGCGAACTCCCCCGACCCGCCCCGGCGGAGGTCAATTCGGCGACCGCCTCGCGAACCGCCTCGGCGACGAGGCCGCGCAGTTGGTCCCACGAGGTCCCGACGGCCGACGCGCCGACGGCCGACGGCGTGCCGTTCACGGCCTGGCTCGCACGGCTTCGCGCGCGGCCTCCGCGGCCATGCGGACGTCGGATTCGGAACCGCTGAGGTAGACGCGCCCGGTGGCGCCCATCATGCGGTAGTCGACGACTTTGATGTCGGCGGCCTTCTCGGCCTGGTTCGTGGCGAGGATCGCGTAGGACGCCGGGGTGACCTCCAGGGTGAACAGTGACTCGCCCGGCAGGACCATCGAGCCGGACTTGTTCCGGTTGATCAGGAACGCATGCCTGGGATCGACACTCGTGATCGTCTTGTCGGCCAGGATGGTCGGGGCGGGCACCGCGGCGGGATCCGCGCCCAGTGCGTCCAGGATGGCGTCGGCGGCCGAGCGCACGGCGTCGGTGGATCGCGAGTGGATTTCGAGGTAGCCGAACTGCCGCTCGACGACCAGGATGCCGGCCTGCACATCGGCGTACTTCAGCGCCACGTCGGTCAGCGGCTCGATGTCCAGACCCGGCGCGACTTCGATGATCTGCGCCGACATGTTGGTGCGGGGCAGACTGCCTCGCACGAAGGTGCCCAGGTAGCACATGGTCTGTGGCTGGAGTTGGTCGATGAAGATGAACGAGCGCAGTTCAGCCATGGTGGGCTCCCAGCGCGCTGTGCAGTTCGGCACGGACGAGCCGGCGGATCTCTTCGCGCAGCAGGTCGAGTTCCCGACCGGCCGCCTGACCGTTGGAAGCGTGGGATGCGCCGACCGGCGGGACCGTGTCGTGGGGAGCCGGGCGAGCCGCCGGCGGCGTCGGCCGGGCGGGCCACGGCTGCATGCCCGCGAAGTCGTCGAACGCGACGCCGGCATCCCGGTTGTACGCCATGCGCGTGTATTGCACGAGGTGGCGCGGTTCCAGGTTCTCGCCGAGCGAGCTGCGGCCGGTGAACCCGGTACCGATGGTCATCGTGGGCGCCAGATTGGTCTCGAATCCCGAACTGCCCAGGCTGGCACCGACGTTGACGCTGACCCGGACGACTTCCACAGCCGCTCCGAAGGCCATGACGGTGGCGCGGTCGCGGCTGTGGATGGCGGCGGAGTGTCCGCGTCCGCCCCGGCGCAGCAGCAGCCGGGCCAGTCGGATGCCGCCGGCCGCGTCGGCCACCGGGTGGAACCCCAGGACGGGGCAGAGCTTCTCCTGGGTGAGCGGTTCCTCGAAGGGGCGCTCGAACGGCGCGACGAGTACCCGCTTGCCCGGACGGATGCGGAATCCGGCCTGCTCGGCGATCCAGGCGGCGTCCCGGCCGATGGCGGCGGCGCGCAGGCGGCCCTCGGGGTAGAGCCAGTCCCGCAGGCGGTCGCGCTCGACGGGGTCGCACACGTGTGCGCCGGCGTTCTCCAGAGCGCGCAACAGGTCCGTGGCTATGGAGTCTTCGGCCAGCAGCACCGATTCATTGGTGCACAGGACGGAGTTGTCGAACACCTTGCTGGCCACGATGCGTTCGGCGGTCGCAACGAGGTCGGCCGTGGCGTCGACGAGCACGGGCACATTGCCGGGTCCGACGCCCAGGGCCGGGTTCCCGGAGCTGTAGGCGGCGCGCACCATGGGGGTTCCACCGGTCGCCAGTACGACACTGCAGCCGGGGTCGGTGATGAGGGCATCCACCAGGGGGATGGTCGGTTCATCGACGACCTGGACGACGTCGGCGGGTGCTCCGGCCGCCACGGCCGCCGCGTTGAGTGTGCGGGCGGCGTCCGCACTGGCGGCCTTGGCCGCGGGGTGCGGGCTGATGACGATGGCATTCCGGGTCATCAGGGCGAGCAGGACCTTGAAGTAGACGGTCGAGACCGGGTTGGTCGATGGTGTCAGGGCGACGACGACGCCTGCGGGACGGGGAATTTCCAGGATCTTGGCGTCCGCGTCGAAGCGGGCGCCGACATGGTCCTCGGCTCCGTAGCGGGCCAGGAGACCCAGCGAGCACGCCTCGTTCTTGGTGGTCTTGTCGGCGACCACGCCCATCCCGGTTTCCCGCACCGCCCATTCCGCGTAGCGGGCGGCGTTGTCGTGCCCGGCCTGTGCGGCGGCTCGTACGATGCGGTCGACCCGGTCGCGGTCGAGCACGGCGAATTCGTCGGCTGCCCAGCGCGCGCGCTCCAGCAGGGTTCGCGCGTGTGCCGCCGGATCGGGGCCCCAATCGGTGGTGCGGGCCTCGGTGGTGCGGGTCCGGTCCCGCCGGGCGCTCACGCGGCGCGTCCGGACGTCGCTCGGGCGGCGGCGCGGGCCTGGCCGACCGCCGCGTGGAGGCGTTCGAGCAGGTCGTCGACGAGTTCGGGTGACATCAGCAATCCCGGCTTGAACTGGAGGACACGGGTGTCGAGTGTGGAGAAGATGGCCCAGACGCCGTTCTCGTACAGTGCTCGCATGACGAGTTGGGCGCCCGTGGGGTGGTCGAATTCCAGGCCGATCACCAGGCCGTTCTGTCGGATGCCGACGAAATAGTCCGGGTGATCGGACCGGATGTCGGCCAGTCCGCGGGCGAGGCGGGCGGCGATCGAGGCGACGGTCGCTCCGGTCTGCGGTCGGGCGGTGATCTCCAGGACCTTCATCGCGACGATGCAGCCGAGTTCGGCTCCGCCGAAGGTCGAGATGTGGCCGAAGCCGTCCTCGTCCAGCCAGCCGGCGACCCTGTCGGCGACGATGACCGCGCCCAGGGGGTAGAGGCCGCCGGCGGTGCCCTTGCTCGTGACCAGGATGTCCGGCGAGACGCCGGCCTTGTATATGCCCCACATCTCGCCCGTGCGCATGAGGCCGGTCTGTACCTCGTCGGCGATGTAGACGGTCCCGTACCGTTCGCACAGGTCCTTGACCCCGACGAGGTATCCGGGTTCGGGCATCACGAAGCCGTAGGTCGCCGGGATCGTCTCCACAAGCACCGCCGCGACGTCGCCGCCGCGCAGTGCCGACTCCATCGCGGCCAGGTCGTTGAAGTCGACCTGGGGGAACTGGGACGGCTCGTCGACCAGGAACAACCGTGAGAACCGCGGGTTGCCGGCGTTGACGGCGAGTCCGGTGTGGCCGTGGAACGCGTTCCGAATGGACACGATCTTGCGGCGTTTGGTGGCGTGCCGGGCGGTCTTGAGCGCGATGTCGATCGCCTCGCCGCCGCCGGCGGCGAAGATCACCTTGCCCATGGTGCCGTCGCAGGTGGCGAGCAGGCGTTCCGCCAGTGCGGTGCGGGCGACCGACGGGAAGTGGTGATTTCCCACGTCGTAGTGGGTCATCGCCTCGTTCATGGCCGCGACCAGTTCGGGGTGTCGGTGGCCGAGGCTGTAGGTGCCGCCGTTGAGGTGGACGTCGATCAACTTTCGACCGTCGGCGTCCCAGAGGTGATACCCCTCCCGGCGATCGATGACGAGGTCGACGCCTTGGTCCAGCCAGAACTGCGTCTTGCCGGGGTTCCACGCGGCACGGGAGCGATCGAGGAAGTCGTCTCTGGATGCGTAGGAGACGAAGCCGTAGTCGCGCATCATCACTCCTTCCTCGATGGGCGGACCACGTCCGGGCCGCTGTTTTGGTTCATACCGTATGTGTACCGATTAGCTTTTCGGTTGTCAACGCTCGCAACAACTCAACCGTATGCCGCAAAGGTCTTGCCTGGCCTCGTACAGCAGTGGCAGCATCGCCGGTATCCCGCCGATGAATATTCGCAAAAGCCACATTTATCAGGGGATCTCCGTCGTAGACGATCACAATGCCGACCGTAGCCACTGAAGGGTCGATGCCATGACCGATATTGGTTCGAGAACGACGCCCCACCCGCCCGAGCCCGACCCGCGAGAGCACGTGCAGCGGCTGCGGCCCAACGCGGTCGGCCTCACGGCCGTGGTGTTCATGGCCGTGGCCACCGCGGCACCCATCAGCGCGATGGTCGGCAACGTGCCGGTGGCCGTGGGCTTCGGCAACGGCACCGGCGCTCCCGCCGGCTACCTCGTGGCCACCATCGTGCTCACCGTCTTCGCCGTGGGCTACATGGCCATGGCGCGGCACATCACCGCGGCGGGCGCGTTCTACGGCTTCGTCTCACACGGGCTGGGCCAGGTCGCGGGCATGTGCGCCGGACTGCTCGCCACGGTCGCCTACATCGTCTTCGAGGCGTCGCTGACCGGCCTGTTCGCCTACTTCGCGAAACTGACCACGGCCGACCTCTTCGGCATTTCGCTGCCCTGGCTCTGTTACGCGTTGCTCATGCTCGCGCTCAACGCCGTGCTGTCGCACTTCGACATCAACCTGACCAGCAAGGTCCTCGGCCTCGCCCTGGTCTCCGAGGTGCTCATCCTCACCGCGCTCGCCGTGGCGATACTCGTGCACGGAGGCGGCCCGGACGGCTTCGTACCGCAGGTGGTCAACCCCCTGAACGCCTTCCACGCCGCCTCGGGAGTCGCCGGCGCAAGCGTCGGCCTCGGCCTGTTCATGGCCTTCTGGTCGTGGGTCGGCTTCGAGTCGACCGCGATGTACGGCGAGGAGTCCCGTGACCCCAAGCGCATCGTCCCCATCGCCACCATGCTGGTGGTCGTCGGCGTCGGCGTCTTCTACGTCTTCGTGTCCTGGATGGTCGTGGCCGCCAACGGACTGGACCGATCGGTGCGCGTGGCCGGCGGCGACTCCCCCGCCGAACTGCTCTTCGGGCCGACCCGCCTCCTGCTCGGCGACTGGGCCGTCACCCTTTTCCAAATCCTGCTCGTCACCGGCTCGTTCGCCTGCGGCATGGCGTTCCACAACTGCGCGTCCAGGTACCTCTACGCGATCGGCCGGGAAGACGTCGTACCCGGCACCCGACGCACCCTCGGCGCCACACACCCGAAACACGGCTCGCCCCACGTCGCCGGCCACGTCCAGTGCGCGATCGCCACGACACTGGTCCTGGGCTTCGCGCTGGCCGGCAAGGACCCCTACCTCGACCTGTTCGTCGTCCTGTCCGTCCTGGGCACGATGGCCATCCTCATCGTCCAGATCCTCAGCTCCGCGGCCGTCATCGGCTACTTCCACGTGCGGCGCAAGCACCCCGAAACCGCCCACCCGCTCCGCACGTTCGCCGCGCCGCTGGTGGGCGGCATCGCAATGGTCCACGTGGTGGTCCTGCTCTTCCAAAACCTCGACACGGCGGGCGGCGCCGCGTCGCGGAGCACGATCTTTCGGATGATCCCCTACCTGGTGCTCGGCGTCGCCGTGTTCGGTGTCGTGCTCGCGCTCTACACGAAGGTCCGGGCGCCGCATCGGTTCGCGCTGATCGGCCGCGTGGTGTTGGAGGAATCCACGGAGCGGGCGACCTGACGTCGCGCCTCGGCTCCGCCCCCGGTTCTGCCGACGACCGTACGGCCGTTTGGGGTACCGGAGGCAACCGAATCCGGAAATGGTGTAAACCATACTTGTGTCCATGGAACATGACGAAGTCCCAGTCCCGACGTCCGGCACCGCCGAGGACGTCCGCCGCCGCATCCTCGACCAGATCCGCAGCGGTCTGCTCCGGCCCGGCGACAAGCTCGGTGGCGAACGCGACCTCGCCCAGCAGTACGACGTCAGCCGATCCACCCTGCGGCAGGCGCTCGACGCCCTCCAACAAAGCGGCGTCGTACGCCGTGTGCCCGGACGCGGCGGCGGCACCTTCGTCAGCCACGGCAAGGCCGAGCGCGACCTTTCCGCGGCCGTCGGCGTACCGGCCTACCTGCGCCGGCAGGGGTTCGAAGCCGGCACCAACGTGCTGTCCACCGCGCTGCGCGCCGCGGACAAGGACACCGCCCGACGGCTGCGCCTGTCGTCCGGCGACCTCGTGTTCGACCTGGTGCGGCTGCGACTCGCCGACGGCCGGCCGATCAGCCTCGAACACGCGCAACTCGTCGCCGAACACTTCCCCGGCCTCTTGGAATGCCCCCTCGGCGGATCCGTGTACGAGCTGATCGCCGAGCACTACGGCACCACACCGGCCGAAGTCACCGAGGAAATCGAGGTCGTCGCCGCCACTGCGGACGAAGCCCGGGTGCTGGAGGTCGAGCCCGGCGCGCCACTGATCTCCGTCGTCCGGGTGGCGGCGGATCACCAGGGACGGGTCTTCGAGTTGTCCCACGACCTGTTCCGCGCGGACCGGACCCGGATGACCATCCGCACCCGGTTGCGCGAAGACGCCCAGGACGAGGGCGGGTTGCGGATCCAGGCGACCTGACCGTCCACCGCGCGGCGGGCGGTGGTGCTCACCGGCGCCGGGCGGGCCTTCTGCGTGGGCCAGGACCTGCGGCAACACCGCGAGCAACTGGCCCGCAGCCCCCAGGCGGCCCTCGGCACCGTCGCCGAGCACTACAACCCGCTGGTGATGGCCCTGACCACGATGCGCAAGCCGGTGATCGCGGCCGTCAACGGTGTGGCGGCGGGCGCCGGGGCGGCACTCGCGTTCGCGTGCGACTTCCGGGTCTTCGCCGAGACCGCGACGGTGAACCCGGCGTTCGCGGGCATCGGGCTCGGTGCCGACTCGGGAGCATCGTGGACCCTGCCGAGGCTGGTGGGACACGCTCGGGCGACCGAGTTGTTGATGCTGTCCGAGACGATCTCGGCGTCGCGCGCGTTGGAGCTGGGACTCGCCAACAGCGTGGTGCCCGTCGAGGCCGTCGCGGCGACGGCGAACGACCTCGCCCGACGCCTGGCGGCGGGGCCGACGGTGGCGTTCGCCGCGATCAAGGAGGCCCTGGTGTGCGCGGCCACGCTACCGCTCGCCAGGGCGCTGGGTAAGGAGAGCGCCCTCCAACTCCGCGCCGGCAAGTCCACAGACCATCGGGAAGCGGTGGACGCCTTCCTCAACAAGACCCAACCACGATTCACCGGCCATTGACGAGCATGTCCCGCAAACACCCGACGAGCGGGATCATGGCCGGGCAATCATCGCTGTGAACCATTTTCTATATGGTTGCAAACGGTCTGGATCGGCTGGGACGCCGATGAACACCCGGCCCGCCGCGGCCTGCGCACGACGGTGCGGTGCGATTCACGTTCTGCGCGCTCGCCGCCGCGGGCGTGCCTTGGCGCGGTGTCGCAGGCGTCGCGTTGGTGTTGGGTTGGGTGGGTTGGGGTCAGGTGTTGCCTCTTGGGGTGGCCAGGCCGGATTCGTAGGTTATGACCACCAGTTGGGTGCGGTCGCGGGCGTGGAGTTTGGTCATGGCTCGGTTGACGTGGGTTTTCGCGGTCGTCGGGCTGATCACCATGCGCGCGGCGATCTCGTCGTTGGACAGTCCCTGGGCGACCAGGGCGACGGATTCGCGTTCGCGGTTGGCAGTTCGTCCAGGCCGGTGGCGGCTCCGGGCAGTGGCTGGGTGATGTACCGGTCGATCAGCCTGCGCGTGATGGACCGGGCGAGCAGCGCGTCGCCACGCGCGGCGACGCGTACGGCGTGCAGGAAGTCCTCCGGCACGATGTCCTTGACGAGGAACCCGGCGGCGCCGGCACGCAGCGCGTCCAGGCGGATCGGCGCCTCCGTGGCGGCCCTGCTCGGGCCGGCCGGCGCGATCGTCGGCGCCCTGGCCCTGGCCCGCGCCACCGGCCGCGCCCGCACCCGCTCCGGACCGGGCACCGGACGCAACGGCGCCTTCGTCGCCCTGGCCGCGGGTACGGTCGGCGCGGCCCTCGGGCTGCTGGTCGTCGTCACCGCCGAAGGCGGCCTCGGGACCGGCAACGGCCTGGGCGGCGGCATCGTCGCCCTGATCGTCGGAGTGATCGCCGTGGTACTCGGCGCGTCGGCCCTGGCCCGCTTCCGCCGCGTGCCGGCCTGACCGGTCAAAGCCGACGCCACCGAAGCCGACGTCGTCGACGTCGTCGACGTCGGCGGCGCCGCGTTCGACCGATGGCTCATGGGCGACCCGTGCGGTCGCCGGCGCGGTCAGGGTGTCGTGTGGCCCACGGCCTCGGCGTAGAAGGAGCGGTCGACGAGTTTGTCCTCCGGCAGCGCCGGGGCCTCGATGACCTTGCCCTCGATGTACATGCTCTGGACCCGGTCGGTCGTGCCGCCGCGGATCTCCCAGTCGACCACCTGCGCGGGCACGGCCTTCAGCAGTTCGGGTTTGCTGCCGAGCGTCGTCGCCAACTCCTCGACGAAAGCCGGGTCCTGCTTGTAGTCGCCGGCGAAGTAGGTGTTCACGGTGCGGATGAGCGCGCGCAGGAACGCGACGCCGGCGTCCCGGTTCTTCTCCAGGAGGTTTTGCCCGTAGAGCATTCCGCCGAGCGGCTCGCCGACCGGCTGACCACCCAGGAAGGTGTACTCCGGCTTGCCCTCGAAGTCCTTCCAGGCCGGGTCGAGCAGCCACGCGGCGTCGATGCCGCCGTTCTTGAACGCCTCGGGCACACCCGCACCGTCCAGTTGCTGGAACGAGACCTCGGTGGGCTTCGTCTTGTGCCGGGCGAGCACACTCTGGATCGGGTACATGATCACCGACGTCTTGCCCACCAGCGTCCCGAAGCGCGCGTTCTTGAGGTCGACCGCGTCTCCGGTCCGGCCGTTCTTGACCCTGGCCCAGACTCCGGTTTTGGATTCGGGTGCCGCCGAGTAGTTGCCCGCGACCCACTTGATGTCGAAGCCCTGCTTGACCGCGTTGACCATGCCGGCCTCGGGCGCCGAATACAGCACGTCCACTTGGCCCTTGGCGAGCAGCGTGATCGCGTCGGTGGCCGGCATCTGCTTGAGCTCGACGTCCAAGCCCTCCTTGGCGAACTCGCCCTTGGCGATCGCGGTGCGCAGCGGGCCGAGGTATTCGGCCGACAACGATCCTGCGGTCACGGTGAGTTTTGCCTTCTGCGCGAGCGGCTTGGCGGCGGGCGAACCCGCGGCGCAGCGCGCGGGCTTGCGGGTCGGGGCCAGGTCGGCCGGGTCGGTCCATGCCTTCTCGCAACCCGCGACCGCCTCGATCGCACGCTTGGGCTGCGGGGACTTGGACCGGTTCGAACCGGAGTCGGAAGAGCCGCCGCCGCATGCGGCGAGCAGCGCGGTGCACGCCAACAGTGCGGTGGTGGTGAGGAATCCACGTCTCGCCATGATGTGCCTTTCGGGGTCGGTGCGCCCGTGGTATTCGGGCCGGCCGGGCGCGAGCCGGCCCGGCGGAGGTGGTGACGTCGGGTCAGGACTGCCCGGGACCGCGGTCGCGCGGTGCCCACGGGGTGCACAGTCGGCCCACGCGGCGGATCAGCTCGGAGAACAGCACGCCGACGATGGCGACCACGATGATTCCGACGAACATCGCGCGGTTGTCGAAGAGTTGCCGTGAATTGAAGATCACGTAGCCCAGGCCCTTGTTGTCGGGCGAGGCGATTCCTTCGGAGGCGATGATGACCAGGACCGCGACGCCCGCCGAGATCCGCAGGCCCACCATCACCTGCGGCAGCGACGCGGGCAGCAACACGTGTCGGAACATCTGCCAGGGGCCGGCGCCGAAGACCGCTCCGGCCTCGCGGTAGCCGTCGGGCACGGCGATGACGGCGGCCATCGTGGCGATCCAGACGAAGAAGAACACCGTCACGGCGACGAGCGCGATGTGCGGCGCCTCGCCGAGGCCGAACATGGTCATGAAGATGGGGAGGAGCGCGAGCTTCGGCACCACGTACAGGGCGTCCAGGGTGGGTTCGAGCGCGGCCCGAATCAGCGCGTTGGTACCCATCAGGAGGCCGACGACGAATCCGCCGAGGGCGCCGATCGCGTAGCCGGGCAGGACCCGGGCGAGTGTGGCCCACACGTCCGGCCACAGTTTGCCGTCGGTGGCGTCGGACCAGCCGTCCGCAACGATGGTCGAGGGCGCGGGGTAGAGCCGGTCGTCGATCCACCCCTGCTTCGCGGCGAGTTGCCACCACAGCAGGAGCAGCACGGGAACGGCGACGGCCAGGCCGATCTCCAGGAGTCGGCGTCGCGTCCGCGCCCGGCCGGGATCACGCTCCGCGGGGCCCGGCTCGCGGACCAGCACCCGGATCGGCGCGGCGTCCTTCACGGTGACCGTCACGGTGCGACCTCCTTCTTGCCCGATTCCTGATCCTGGTTGCGCGCGCGGCCCTGGGTCGGGTCCCGAACCGGATCCGGGTCCGTCTCCGGGCCCGTCTCCCGGCCCACACCCCTCCCCTGCTCGACCTCTCCGCGCAGCAGTTCCCACAGTTCGGCCTGCATCGCGGCGAACTCCGGTGACCTGCGCACCTCTCCGGTGCGGGGGCGGACGAACGGCGGTACCCGCTCGGCGATCAGTCGACCCGGGCGCGCGGACATCACCAGGACGCGGTCGCCGAGGACCAGCGCCTCCTCCAGGCTGTGCGTGACGAACAGGACGGTGCGCTTGTCGGCCTGGCAAATCTCGAGGAGTTCGTCCTGCAGGATCGTCCGCAGTTGCGCGTCCAAGGCCGCGAACGGCTCGTCCATGAGCAGGATTTCCGGCTCGACCGCGAGGGCCCGCGCGATCGACACGCGCTGCTGCATCCCGCCGGACAAGGCCGCGGGGTAACGGTCGGCGAAGTCCGCGAGTCCGAGTCGGCCCAACCAGTCGCGGGCTCGGGCATTCGCCTCCTTGCGGGGCACCCGACGCAGGTCCAGGCCGAACCGGACGTTCGCCAGCACCGTCTTCCACGGGCTGATGCCGTAGTTCTGGAAAACCATCGCGGCGGGGTTCGCGGTCGCGGCCGTCACCTCGACCCGGCCGGCGGTCGGCTTGACCAGGCCGGCCACGATCCGCAGGAAGGTGGATTTGCCGCACCCGGACGGGCCGACGATGCAGCAGAACTCGCCGGCCGCGACCTCCAATTCGAGGGGCCCGAGCGCGTGCACGCGACTCGCGCCGCGACCGAACCGGCGCTCGACCCCGGCAGCTCGGATCCTGCCGGCCTGCGCGGCCGGCTCGGGCGGTTCCTGGCCCACGTGTCTCACCCCTGAAGTCCGTACGATCCGTCGTTCCTTGCAACCAGTGCCGTATGCGCGCGAGTTCGAGCACACCCGGTGCCCCCACCGGAGTCGATCATTCCGCTCGACCGGCGTGACGATATGACGATGCGTCAGATTTCACAATCGATAGGATCGACAAGGTGACATTGATCTTGAGACACGCACCGACCCGAACCCGAGCACCCCCACCAACACACCCGGAGGTAACTCCCCGCAGTCACAACCCCCACCTCGGCAACAACCACACATCGCCGCAAGCCGCCGGACCCGACGACTGGGGGCCGCCCGCCCCCGATCGTTGGATGGATCTGGGGGCGTAACCCGCGCACGTTCCTGGAACCGCTGTCCCACTACGCCGGATACGCCATCGACTGGGAAACCGTCGAGGCCGGCGTCCGAGTCACCGGGGCCGACACACCCGGGCTCCGCCTGCGCGCGGACACGCTCCTGACCGCCCTCGCCGCCGTCTGACCAGCGCGACCCGGCTTCCCCGTGCGCGTGCCCGCAACCGGGCCGGGCCGCGGTGGGCTCGGTCCGGTTGGGGCGGGGCGGAGGGTCAGGGGTTGGTCGGGGGTGGTGTGGTGTCCCGGGTCGGCGAAGCGTCCCAGGCTGCGGAGGTTGTGCCCGTCGGCTCGGGCTTGCCGGGATCCTGGGCGACGCCGTTCGAGTAGACGATGTCGATCAGCAGGATCCGGTCGTTGCCCGCCGTGCCGTCCTTGTCCGTGGACGTGGTGAGCCAGATGTCCCCGTCGGGGTCGACCTCCACGGTGCGCAGCCGGTCGTACGTGCCCTCGAAGTACGCCTTCTGCTCGACCAGGTTGGAGTCGGAGTCGATACGCAACCGGTAGACGCGCTCACCCCGGGTCGTGGCCACGAACACGTAGTCGTTGATGATGGTCAGGCCGCTCGGCGAGGCGGACGACACCGGCCAGGTCTTCTTCGGCGCGATGTATCCGGCGCAACTACCCTCGGTGCCCTGGCAGTTGGGCCAACCGTAGTTGCCGCCCTTCTGGATCAGGTTGACCTCGTCCATGATGCTGTCGCCGAACTCCGCCTGCCAGAGCCGGCCCTGGGAGTCGAAGTCCAGGCCCTGCGGGTTGCGGTGCCCGATGGACCAGACGGCGTTGCCGAACGGGTTGTCCGACGGGATCGAGCCGTCCGGATTGATGCGCAGGATCTTGCCGTTGAGGGAGTTCTTGTCCTGCGCCCTAGAGTCGTTCTGGGCGTCGCCCATGCCGGCGTACAGCTTGCCGTCGGGGCCGAAGCGAAGCCGTCCGCCGTTGTGGAAGCGGCTCTTGGCCATGCCGTCGAGCAGCACCTTGTAGCCGCTGAGCGTGTTGTTCTCCAGCTTCATCCGGGCGATGCGGTTGCCGTCGGTCGAGGTGTGCAGGAAGTACAGGTAGTGGTCGGTGGCGAAGTTCGGGGAGACCTCCAGCCCCATGAGGCCGCCCTCGCCGCCGGTGGTCTGCGAGTTGGGTACCTTGCCGAGCTTCGTCTTCTGGCCGGATTTGGTCAGTCGGTAGACGTCGAAGGTGTTGCGCTCGGTGTAGATCCCGGAGCCGTCCGGCAGGAACGCCACGCCCCAGGCCACATCCACACCACTGGCCAGGGTCTTCACGGTGCCCGGATCGGGAACGCCACCCGGCTGGGAACCGGCGGTGGTGACGCTGATTTCCGGGCCGAACGCCGACCGGTTGCCCTTGGCGTCGAAGGCCCGCACCTTGAACCGGTACGCCGTGGCCGCCTTCAGGCCGGCGACGGTCGTGGACGCGGTCTCCGAGGTGCCGGCGGCGGCGCCGTCACGGTAGATGTCATACCCCGTGACCTGCACATTGTCCGTGGACGGGGTCCAGGTCAGGTCGACGCTCGTCGCGGTCTTGCCGGTGGCGCGCAGCCCCTGCGGCACACTCGGCGCCTCGCCGTCGGGCGGCGCGGGCAGCGTGGCGATGGTGACCGCGTTGCTGGCGTCGGAGACGTTCGGGACGGCGTCGCGCGCGAAGACGGTCCAGTCGTAGCTGGTTTCCGGCGTCAGGCCGGTCACCGTGGTGGCCAACGTGGAGCCGTCGACCTGCTTCATGAGTTGGCCGTGCTGGTAGACGTCGTACCCGGTGACCTTCACATTGTCGGTGGCCGCGTCCCAGGCGAGCGAGACGGAGGTGGTGGTCGGCTCCTTGTCCTTGCGCAGGTTCTTCGGGGCCGTCGGCTTCTCGGTGTCGGCCGGGCCCTGCGGGGTGACGATCAGGCTGTCGAGGTTGGGGCCGTCCACGCCCGAGGTGGTGGCACGGATCCTGTTGGTACCGGCGACCAGTGCCGTCGTGACGGAGGCCGTCTTCCAGGTCGTCCAGGCGCCGGTGCCGGGGAAGGAGAGATCGTTGGCGGCCTGGGTTCCGTTGACCGTGACGTCCAGCGGCCGGTCCATGGACGTGCCGTTGGCGTAGCGGAAGTCGAGCTTCGTGGCACCCGGTTGCTGCGCCTGGACGGTGAACTCGACGTACGCGTCGGAGACCGCGTCGAAGTTCACGAAGCCGGTGCCGGTGTAACCGGCGTGGTTGGACTCCACCTTGCCCTTGACGACCTGGGCGGCCTCCGCCTCGTACGTGGCGGCGGCGCGAGGAAGGGGAGCGGAGTGGGCGGCGGGCAGCGCCACGCAGAGCGAGGCGGTGGTGGCCGCGGCCACCAGGGCGCCGAATGCCCTGGACGGCCGGGGTTTGCTGCGTCTCACGGTGTCCTCCAGCGAAGAGGGACCGAGCGCGGGGGCGGCTCGGCGGCTCGTGGTGCTCCCCGGGCGGGCCGCTGCGAGCGTCTTCGCGGTGCGCGATTTCCGGCAACGGTCTTTCACGCGGGGGAAGTTGGCGCTGGACCTGGATAGTTAGGAAAGTTTCCTAACTGGTGATGGAGCACGCTAGAGCCCGATAAGGCACCTGTCAACGGGTCACACGCCACCCGACGCGCGGCCGCGAATGCGTCCGTCGAGGCCGATGCGCGCGAACCCCAGTCCGCGCGGCGTGGTCGGCGGGACCGACCCGGCAGCGACGGGGTCCGCGTGGCGGCATGCAACCCTGGTTCGGTGAACGACGTCCTAACAGCCGCCCTACATCGCGCAGCCGCCCACCAGCAGCGGTTCGAAGTCCGCTTCGCGGCCTATTTCGACGCCCTGACCGATCCGGCGCGCGGCGCGCTGGACCTGCCGCCGCACGGCGCGTTTCCCCGCCAGGCCCTCGACCTGGTACGCGAGTTGTCACTGCGCGGCGGCAAACGCCTTCGGGTCGCCCTGCTGCACGAGGCCGCCGCCCTGGTCACGCACGAGCCGGTGCCCGGACTCGACGATGCCGCCGTGAGCATCGAACTGCTGCACACCCACGGCCTGATCCACGACGACATCATCGACGACGCGGCCGTACGCCGAGGCGGCCCATCCACCTACTACGCCTACCGCAGCCGGTTCCCCGACCGACCCGACGTCGCCCTCGCCCTGGCCGTCCTCGCCGGCGACCTGGCCGCGTTCCTGTCCCTGCGCGTCCTGCTCACCGGCGACCTGCCACCCGCCCGCATCGCGACCATGGCCGCCGTTCCCGCCGATGCGGGGGCCGCCATGATCAACGGGCAAATCCTGGACCTGGAACGCGACTTCCACCCGGACGCCGGCATCGGGTTCCTGCACACCGTCACCGAATACAAGTCGACCCGCTACTCGGTGCTCGCCCCGTTGCGCCTCGGCCTGCTCGCCGCCGGCGCCGACATCGCTCCGTACGAGGGCGAACTGCGCGCCTACGCCACCGCGGTGGGCATCGCCAACCAGATCCACGACGACTGGCTCGACCTGTTCGGCGACTCGGCAACCCTCGGCAAACCCCTCGGATCGGATATCCGCACCGGGCGACGCAGCTACGTCGTCCGCGCCCTCCTGGCGGCGACCGACGACGCCGAACGCAAGGTGGTGGACGCCGTTCTGGGAGATCCGGCCTGTGACGACGACGCCCTCGACCGGATCCGCCGGATCGCCCGCGCCCACGGCATCGACAGCAGCCTGCGAGCCGACGCCGAGCACCACGCGCGAGAGGCGGCGGCGCTGACCGGCACGTGGGGTGAACGATGGCGGCCGGAGGCCGTGGCGTTCTTCGCACACCTGCCGGCCTGGTCCGTCACGCGCGATCGGTAGAAACCGGCAGAAACTCTCCCCGACCGCCGCCGGAACATCCGCCCCACGGTCGGGACACGCCCGAACCGCAGGCTCCACCCAGCCGGCCAGACGTTCATGATCACTTCACCGGAAGGTCCAGTCGAGGTCTACCGGGACCGCACGGAAATCGCGCGGGTGAACATGGCCGCGGACAAGCACGACATCTACACCGACGGCAAGTGGTCGGCGAGCCGGCAGCCGCCGTACGCCAGCGCGGGCACCCTGAGCGGTCCCACCTGGACCGTGCGCCTCAAGGGCTCGACGAACCAGCAGATCAAGGACAACTTCACGTACACCAAGGCCGCGCGCAACACCGTGGCACCGCGGTTCACCACGCGTGAGCCGCTGTCCGCGGTGCGCGACGCCAAGGGCGGCACGGCCGTACGGATCGCCCAGGCCACGGACGACCAAATGGTGCACCACTACAACGTCGACATCACCGACGCGGCGACGGGCAAGTCGCTCGTCTCGTCCAAGGTCTTGTCGGACTACTACTTCATGCCCCGCCCGAACACCCTCGACATCCCCGTACCGGGCACGGTCGCGCGTGGCCGGTACGTGGCCCGGGTCGTGGCCGTGGACGCGTACGGCAACGCCTCACCGGCGGTATCGCTCACGTTCGGCAAGTAGCCGGAGCGGGACCGCGGGCAGCCTCTCCGCCCCGTCCCCGTCCCGCCACCCGGCCGGTCGCGCGTCGTCGTCGACCGCGACCCGGCCCTCGGCGGCGGGCGGTGCGCGTTCATGGTGCCAGGCCGGCCAGGATCACCACGGTGAGCGGGTCGTCGGGTCGGGCGTCGGCGCGGCAGACCATTACCTTGACCAGGGTCAGGATTTCGGTGGCCGTGAGGTCTCGACGCAGGTCGCCCTCCTCCTGTGCTTGGCCGATCACCTGCTCCAGGAGGACGTCGACCTCGCGTTGCAGTTCCACCACCTCTGGGTCCGCCACCGGCGTCGCGGTCAGCGTGGCGACCAGGGCCAGTGGGAGGTGGGTGCAGTACTCCACGATCTCGATCAGCGTGCGTCGCCGCGGCTCGTCTCGCCCGACCGCCTCCCGGGCATGGGCCAGCAGGTCACGCAGCGTGCAGGCGGCGATCGCGTGGACCAGGGCGTTGCGGTCCGGGAAATGCCGGTACAGGGTGCCGACGGCGACGCCGGCCTCGCGGGCGATCCGCTCCATCGACACGTCGGCGCCGTGCCGGGAGAACAGGCGAAGCGCCGCCGCGCCGATCAGCGCGCGGTTGCGTTCGGCGTCGGCTCGCACTCGGGGAACCCTTTCTTTCGTTTTCGTCGCGGAAGATGCACCACGACCAACCTGAAGGACGGGTTCAGCTTAGGTTACGCTGCATCGGGCAACATGAATCCACGATTCACCTTGGAGTCGCGATGCGCATCGGAACCCTGGTCAACCCGGAACGACCCGGCCTCGACGACCTCCTGGACGGTGTCCGGGACGCGGCTCGGGCCGGGCTGGACAGCGCTTTCCTTCCCCAACTCGCCTCCTGGGACGCGATCACCGTGGCCGCCCTCGCCGGCGCTCGCGTCCCGGGCATCGACGTCGGCACCTCGATCGTGCCCACCTACCCCCGACACGCGATCGCGCTGGCCGGTCAGGCCCTGACCGCGCATGCCGCCACCGGCGGGCGGTTCACGTTGGGGGTCGGTCCCGGGCACAAGCCGGTGATCGAGGGCGTGTTCGGCCACTCCTACGATCGTCCGGCCGACCACATCCGCGAATACCTCACCGTTCTGGGCCCGTTGCTGCGCGGTGAGGGCGTCGAGCACCGCGGCCGCACCGTCACCGCGGTCGGCGCCCTGGATACCCCCGGCGCCGGCACGCCCGATCTGCTCCTGGCCGCGCTGGGACCGAGGATGTTGCGGGTCGCGGGCGAACTCGCCGACGGCGTGGTCGTGGTGTGGACCGGCCCGGACGCGATCGCCGAACACATCCGCCCCACCGTCACCGAGGCCGCCGCGGCGGCCGGGCGACCCGCCCCCCGCATCGTGGTCACCGCCATCGTCAGCGTCACCGCCGACCCGGCACGGGTACTGCGCGAGGTCGGGCAGCGCCTCGGCTTCGCCGGCGAACTGCCCGCGTACCGCGCACAGTTGGACCGCCAGGGGAAGAAGGGCGTGGTCGAGACGGTGATCGCCGGGGACGAGGAGACGGTGGCGCGCGGGATTCGCCGCTACGCCGAGGCCGGCGCGACCGAGCTGACCGCGAGCCTGACCGGCACCGCCGAGGAACGCGCCGCGACGCTCGCCCTGTTGTCCGCGCTCCGCCGCGAGGGCTGACCACGCCGGACGCCGGCACGCGCCCGGTCCGGGACTCACCCGTCTGCCGGCGTCGATCCGAACGCGCCGATCAGTTCGTCGAACTCCGCCCGCACCAGGGGCGCGTGGGCATCGGCGCCCGGCAGCACCCAGAACCTGTCCTCGCGGATCGCCGCGGCGACCTGTTCGCCGGCCTCCCTGGCGCTCATCGCCCCCGCCCGCGACCTGCGCATCGCGTCGATCATGTCCCGGGCGGACGGCGTCGGCCCGCCGTCGCCGGGCATCCCGTCGTCGGCGTCCGCGACCGGGCGGGCGTTGACCCGGTCGAGCATCTCGGATCGCACCTTGCCCGGACACAGCAGCGACACCCCGACCGCGGTGTCGGCCAGTTCGGCACGAAGTCCCTTGGTCAGGCCGACGATCGCGTGTTTCGTGGCGCCGTACGGTCCGGTCATCGCGCCGCCGATCAAGCCGCCCATCGACGCGGTGTTCACGATGTGTCCGCCTTCCGGTTGCGCGAGCATCAGCGGAACGAACGTGCGCACGCCGTGCACGACGCCCCACAGGTTGACGTCCACGACCCACTGCCAGTCGACGAGTTCGGTCTCCCACTGCCTGTTCAACGTCCACACCCCGGCGTTGTTGCAGACGACGTCGACCCGTCCGAAACCGGCCAGTGCGGCATCCGCGAGGGCCCGGACGGCAGCCGCGTCCCGCACGTCGGTGGGCACCGCCGCCACCTCCGCGCCGTCCGCCCTCAACATCGCGGCGGCTTCCTCCAGCCGACCCGTGTCCGTGTCGGCCAGGACCACGCGCATCCCGTCGTCCGCCAACGCCTGCGCGATGCCGTAGCCGATGCCACCGGCCGCCCCGGTGACCACACCGACCCGTCCCGCGAGTTCCCGCATGTTGCCCTCCTCCCATCCGGACGACCCGCGCCGGCGGCCTCGCCCGCGCGTCCACCGCCCCCGGAGCCCGAGACCTCCACATGCGGGCCCGCGACCGTCGGGGCCGGATATCCGACCGGAACCGGCCGGCGAATCGCCCTCTCCCCCAGTCTTTCGGCCTCGTCAAATCCGGTGCCCCGCGGATCGATCCTCAGTTGGTGTTGAAGGCGTCGATGAAGCCGGGGGGATTCGACCACCCGCACGTCGTCGCGGTGTCGGTGACCGACATGCCGTTGGTGAGGTGGGCCAGCGCGTGATGGATGCGCAATATCGTGCGCCACTGGTGGAAGCTCATGCCCAGTTCGGCGTGGAAGAGGCGGCTGAGGGTGCGCTCACTGGCGCCCGCGGCGCGTCCGAGTTCGATCAGGGTCGCCGGCCGGGCGGGGTCGGCATGGAGGAGGTCGGTGACGGTGCGCAGCCGGTCGTCGTCCGGTTCGGGCAGGTGCAGGGACTGCGCCGGGGTATCGGACAGCTCGTCGACGACCACGGCGAGCAGTCGTCGGTGGGCGCCGGGGCGGGTCTCGGGGTGGTCGTCGGTCAGGACCAGGACGGCCTCGCGCAGCAGTGGGCTGACGGCGAAGACGCTGGGGTGCCCTACGAGTCGGCCACACAGGTCCAGCGGGATCGTCAGCAGGCGCGGTGGAACCGTTTGTCGTCCGGGAGTTCGGCCTCCGGGTAGAGGAACCGCTCGATGTCGTACCGGGTTTCGGCGTCGGTGCCGTGCGTGGCCCGGGCCCATCCGTACGTGGTGGCGTTGCCCGCGCCGGCGGACCGCTTCGGCGGCCCCGAGGTGCTGTATGCGGGCCGGGTGCCACGTCCCGCACCGGCACCCGGCGAAGTCCTCGTACGCGTGCACGCGTTCAGCGTGAACGGCGGTGAACCGGCCGCCCGTTCCGGTCGAGCCCGCCTCACCACCGGCCGAAAGTTCCCGCATCGGGCCGGACTTCGCCGGCGAAATCGCCGCACTCGGCACCGGCGCGACTGGCGTAACGGAGGGGAAGCTGCGGCCGGCGGTGGATACGGTTTTCCCGCTGGAAGAGACAGCGGTGGCACACCGGGCGCTGGAGGCGGGCGGGGTGCGGGGCAAGTACGTGGTCAGGGTCGACTAGGGTTCTTCGCGGTTGCCGCGGATGTCGTTTTCGGGAGCCGGGTGCGTGGCGTACGGGTTCGGCTCGTCGTCCGCGAGTACGCCCACGAAGGGTTCGCCCTCGCCCGCGAACGTGTACGCGCCGCTCTCGATGCGCTCGATCAGGCCGCGCGTCCATGCCGCGCCGGCGTCGGCCGAGTGCACCCACATGTTCATGATCTCGCCGATGTGTCCGAGTTGTTCGAGCCCCTCCGCCGGCGTGTAGTACTCGGTGACCGAGGACCGCCACCGCTGGAGTCCCGCGACCCTCTCCTCCAGGAGTGCGACCGCCTCGGCCCGCGGCAGGTCGACGATGAAGCCGATGCCGGCCGAGAGCACGTCGGTCTTCTGCTCGTGCGAACGCAGGGCCTCGCGAAGCAGGGTGAAGTACTCCTCGGTTCCCCTGTCGTTGATCTCGTATTCGACGCGCGGCGGCCCGCCGACGGTGCTCGGGGCGACGTCGTGCGCGACGAGGAGTCCCTGCTTCGCCATCTGCTTGAGCGCGTGGTAGATCGAGCCCGGCTTGGCGTTGGACCACTCGTGGGCCCCCCAGAATTCCAGGTCGTTGCGGACCTGATAGCCGTGCGCCCGTCCGTGCTGACGGACCGCGCCAAGGATCAGCAGCCGGATCGCTGACATGCGATCTCCTCTCCGGGCAGTTTTTACCGATATCACTATACAAGTTTGACTAGCGAGTGCGGCGCGGGTCGTCGTCGAGGTGTAATCAAGTTTGACTAGACGCTCGGAACGTCGTACGTTCCCTCTAGTCAAGTTTGACCACTGACATTGAGGGAGGCCGACTTGCCCGACTACGATCCGGCGATCGTCGTCGAAGGACTGCGCAAGAGCTACGGGGACAAGCAGGCGCTCGACGGCCTCGACCTCACCGTCCGCGCCGGGACCGTGCAGGGGATTCTCGGCCCGAACGGCGCCGGCAAGACCACGGCCGTACGCATCATGTCCACGCTGCTGCGCCCCGACGAGGGACGTGTCGAGGTGGCGGGAATCGACGTCCGGACCAGGGCCGCCGAGGTGCGCTCGCGCATCGGACTGCTCGGCCAGAACGCCGCGGTCGACGAAGAGCTCGGTGGCCG
This sequence comes from Embleya sp. NPDC055664, assembly GCF_053618075.1. Taxonomy (NCBI): domain Bacteria; kingdom Bacillati; phylum Actinomycetota; class Actinomycetes; order Kitasatosporales; family Streptomycetaceae; genus Embleya; species Embleya sp. NPDC055664. Next base: position 136,519 of record NZ_JBSHGZ010000024.1, on the reverse strand, counting down.
CCAGAACCTGGAGATGTTCGGCCGCCTCCACCATCTCGGCGCCCGCCGCGCCCGGGTCCGGGCCGACGAGCTCCTGGCCCGGTTCGGGCTCGCGGACACCGGCGACAAGGCCGTCAAGCAGTACAGCGGCGGCATGCGGCGGCGGCTCGACCTGGCGGCGTCGCTCATCTCCCGGCCGCAGGTGCTCTTCCTGGACGAGCCCACGACCGGGCTCGACCCCCGCGGCCGCGCGGAGGTGTGGAGCGCGGTGCGCTCCCTGGTGGACGGCGGCACCACCGTCCTGCTGACCACGCAATACCTGGAGGAGGCCGACCGGTTGGCCGATCGGATAGCGGTGATCGACCGCGGAAGGGTCATCGCGGAGGGTACGGCGGACGAGCTGAAGTCCGAGACCGGTGGCGACCGCATCGACGTGGTCCTGCGCGACGCGGCCCAGTTGGCACGCGCGGCCTCGCTCCTGCCCGGTGACGTGGTGGTCGACGAGGACCGGCGCATGGTCGGCACCTCGATCACCGACCGGATGGCCGCGCTGACCGAAACCGTACGGCTACTGGCGGCGGCCGGCATCGAGGCCGAGGACATCGTGGTACGCCGACCGACGCTCGACGAGGTCTTCATGCACCTGACGAAGGAGGACGCCGGATGAGTGCGATTCACGGCGCGGGCACGGCACATGGTGTGGGTTCGAGGTTGGGCTGGGCGGCCGTCGACTCCTGGACGATGACCAGGCGCGAACTGGCCCGCTGGGCGCGCCAACCCGTGCAGGTGGTCGTCGGCCTGGTCTTCCCGGTGATGATGCTGCTGATGTTCGGCTACCTGATCGGCGGCGGCCGGGGCGTCGCCGGGGACTTCCGGGCCTACCTGGTGCCCGGCATGCTCACCATGACCATGGCGTTCGGCCTGGAGGCGACGATGCTCGCGGTCACCCAGGACCTCGACAAGGGGGTCGTCGACCGGTTCCGCTCGATGCCCATGAACTCCGGCGCGGTTCTGGTCGGACGGAGCATCGCCGACATGTTGCAGTCGGCGGTCGGCCTGACCGTGATGATCGCGGTCGGATACGCCATCGGCTGGCGCACGCACGAGGGATTCGCCTCCTTCCTGGGCGCGGTGGGACTGCTGTTGTTGCTCCGGTTCGCAATGTTGTGGGTCGGCATCCACCTGGCGATGGTCGCGGGCAGGCCGGAACTGGTGCAGGCGGTGCAGATCCTGGTCTGGCCGCTCGGTTTCCTCTCCAACGCCATCGCCACACCCGAGTCGATGCCGTCGTGGCTGGGCGCGGTCGTGGAGTGGAACCCGATGTCGGCGACGGCCGGCGCGGTACGCGATCTGTTCGGCAACCCGGGCACGGGCGGCGACTCCTGGGCCGCGACCCACGCGGAACTCCTCGCGGTGGCCTGGCCGGTGGCGCTGATCGCGGTGTTCTCCCCACTGGCGGTCAAGCGCTTCCGCGACCTGAGCCGCTAGGAATTTCGGCCTGGGCTTCGGCTCATGCGGCCGAGGCCGAGGCCGAAGCCCGGGCCGCGCAGGATCCGGCTCGGCCGGGCGTGGGCGGACCGCTCGGGGACCACGCCGGCGCGTAGTGCGCCCTTGCGGCCCGCGTGTTCCAAGGCTTCGGTGATCCCGGTGCGAACGCGCCGGTAGCGGGCGACGAAGTACGGGTGGGCGGGGTGGTCGGCGGCGGTCGCCTCGGCGGAGACGACGCAGCACAGCTCGACGCCGTCTCCTTGTTTTCGCTGCGCCCGGGGCGCGTGACGCGTCACGCGAGGCGTTGCGCCAGTGCGCGTCCGGCCGCTCGGCCGGAGAAGATGCAGCCGCCGAGGAACGTGCCCTCCAGGGCGTTGTAGCCGTGGACACCACCGCCGCCGAAGCCGGCCGCCTCGCCTGCCGCGTACAGGCCCGGGATCACCTCGCCGTCCGGGCGCAGCGCCCGTGCGTCGAGGTCGGTTTCGAGGCCGCCGAGGCTCTTGCGGGTGAGGATGTGCAGGCGTACGGCGATCAGCGGACCGTGTGCGGGGTCGAGGAAGCGGTGCGGTTTGACCACGCGGGTGATCTTGTCGGGCAGGTAGGCGCGGGCGTTGCGGATGGACATCAGTTGCAGGTCCTTGCCGTACGGGTTGGCCGCCTCGCGGTCGTGGGCCAGCACCTCGCGCTCGATGTCGGCGTAGTCGAGCGGAGTGTCGGGGGTGAGTGCGTTCATCCCGTCGACGAGGGCACGCAGGTCGTGGCGGACCACGAAGTCCTCGCCGTGGTCGAGGAATGCCTGTACCGGCCCGGGGGCGCCCTTCTTGACCCGGGAGAGGGCGAGTTTGAGGTCCTTGCCGGTGATGTCGGGGTTCTGTTCGGACCCGGAGAGCGCGAACTCCTTCTCCACGATGGTGCGGGTGAGCAGGAACCAGGTGTGGTGATGTCCGGTGGCGCCGATGTGGCGCAGTGTGGCGAGGGTGTCGTGGCCGGGGAACAGCGGGGCGGGCAGGCGTTTGCCGGTGGCGTCGAACCACAGCGAGGACGGGCCGGGGATGATCCGGATCGCGTGGCCGGGCCAGATGGGGTCCCAGTTCTTGATGCCTTCGGTGTAGTGCCACATGCGGTCCCGGTTGACCAGGGACGCCCCGGCGCGTTCGGCGGCGTCGAGCATCCGGCCGTCGACGTACGCGGGCACCCCGGTGATCATCTCCGCCGGGGCGGGGCCGAGCCGGTCGACCGGCCAGTGTGCGCGGACCCGTTCGTGGTCGCCGCCGATCCCGCCGGAGGTGACCACGACGGCCTGGGCGCGCAGTTCGAACTCCGCGGCCGCCTCGCGCGAGGAGCGCACGCCGCGCGGCGCGTCGTGGGGTACGAGTACGGTCCCGCGCACACCGGTGACCGCGCCGTCCTCGACCACCAGGTCGTCGACCCGGTGCCGGAACCGGAAGTCCACCAGGCCGCGTTCGGCCGCTGCGAGCACCGGTTCGCGAAACACCCGCACCACCTCGGGGCCGGTGCCCCAGGTCACGTGGAAACGCGGTACGGAATTGCCGTGCCCGGTCGCGGTGCCGCCGCCACGCTCCGCCCACCCGACGGCGGGGGTCAGCCGCAGACCGAGCCCGTGCAGGTAGGCCCGTTTGGCCCCGGCGGCGAAGTCGACGTACGCCTCCGCCCACCGGCGCGGCCACCGATCCTCACGCTCGCGATCGAAGCCCGCCGAGCCGAGCCAGTCGGCGAGTGCGAGTTCCCGCGAGTCCTTGATACCCATACGGCGCTGCTCGGGACTGTCCACCAGGAACAACCCGCCCAACGACCAGAACGCCTGGCCACCCAGGTTGGCCTCGTTCTCCTGGTCCAGCACGATCACCCGCCGCCCCGCACGGGCGAGTTCGTACGTGGCCACCAAGCCCGCCAGGCCGGCACCGACGACGATGACGTCCGCGTGGTCGATCACAGCGGAACCTCCTGGCTGAATCTCGGGTGAACGTGGCGCGGGCGTGGACGGTGAAGTCGGCGAGCGGGCGGACCGGCCCACAAAACTCTAGTGGGCGTTCGGTTTCCACCAAAGCTTGAAAACCTTTTATCTGTTCGGTTTTCAGCCTGCTCTTGGTGTGCTGGTGTCGTGTCGGTTCCGTTTGTGATCCTGACGGGATCTTGACGTTTCTCCGGCGGGTTTTGACGGTGATCCGTGTGTACGTTCGACGTCGCGTAGCCGTCATCTCCGACCGATGGCCGCCCGGACAGTGTGGCAATCCCGGGTAAATAGGACATTCGGGCATGATCGCGCCTGTCGGCGGTTGTCCACCCGGGGTGCATCCGCCGGTCCGCGACCCGGACTTCCCCACATCGTCGGACCAGCACGCACGACAGGAGACCATCCCATGGCCGCGCCCGCCGCCCACCGTCCACGCCTGCGCACGTGGCTGCTCCGGGACCAGGCCGACGTCGGGAAACCGGGGACGTCGGCCGCACCCGGCCAGGCGGGCCGCCCGTGGTGGCGCGTGATGTGCCTGACCGGTCTCGACTACTTCTCCACCCTCGGCTACCAGCCCGGCATCGCGGCGTTGGCCGCCGGGCTGCTCTCGCCCCTGGCGACGATCGTGCTGGTCGCGCTGACCCTGTTCGGGGCGTTGCCGGTGTATCGACGGGTGGCCGAGGAGAGCCCGCACGGAGAAGGCTCGATCGCGATGCTCGAACGGCTGCTGTCCTTCTGGAAGGGCAAGCTGTTCGTACTCACCCTGCTCGGCTTCGCGGCCACCGACTTCCTCATCACCATCACCCTCTCGGCCGCCGACGCCACCGCGCACGTGACGGAGAACCCGCACTTCACGGCCACGCTCAGCGGCCACGAGGTGCTGATCACCCTGCTGATGGTCGGTTTGCTCGGCGCGGTGTTCCTCAAGGGTTTCGGCGAGGCGATCGGCCTGGCCGTGGTGCTGGTGTTCGTCTATCTGGTGCTGAACGCGGTGGTGGTCGCCGACGGCCTGTGGCGCGTGTTCGCCCACCCGCACGTCGTCACCGACTGGCGGCACGCGCTGGTCGCGGAGCGCGGGAGCATCTGGGTGATGGTCGGTGTGTCGCTGGTCGTCTTCCCGAAGCTCGCGCTGGGTCTGTCCGGGTTCGAGACGGGCGTCGCGGTCATGCCGCACGTCCAGGGCGCGCACGACGACGCCCCGCACCGCCCGGCCGCGCGGATCCGGGACACCAAGAAGCTGCTCACGACGGCGGCGCTGATCATGAGCGTCTTCCTGATCTGCAGCAGCTTCATCACCACGGTGCTGATCCCGAAGGACGCCTTCGAGGAGGGCGGTCCGGCGAACGGACGCGCGCTGGCGTATCTGGCACACGAGAACCTCGGGTCGGCGTTCGGGACGGTCTACGACGTCTCGACGATCCTCATCCTGTGGTTCGCCGGCGCGTCGGCGATGGCCGGCCTGCTCAACCTGATGCCGCGCTACCTGCCCCGCTACGGCATGGCCCCGCAATGGGCCCGCGCCGTACGCCCGATGGTCATCGTCTTCACGCTCGTCGGGTTCCTGGTGACCTGGATCTTCGACGCGAGCGTCGACAAGCAGGGCGGCGCCTACGCGACCGGCGTGCTCGTACTGATCACCTCGGCGGCCATCGCGGTGACCATCGCCGCCCGCCGGGCCGGCCAGCGCGGGTGGACGATCGCGTTCGGCGTCATCGCCTCGGTGTTCGTGTACACGACCGCGGTCAACGTCATCGAGCGCCCGGACGGCGTCAAGATCGGCGCGTGCTTCATCGCGGGCATCATGGCGCTGTCGCTGCTCTCGCGCCTGGTGCGGTCGTTCGAGCTGCGGGTGACCGACATGGAGTTGGACGACATGGCGCAGCGGTTCGTGCGCGACTGCACGCGCCGCACGATCCGCTTCATCGCCAATCAGCCCGGTACGCGCGACAAGGCCGAATACCGCGACAAGGCCGAGCAGATCCGCGCCGACAACCACCTGCCGTCCGGCGACGACGTGATCTTCGTCGAGGTGACGATCGTGGACCCGTCGGAGTTCGAGGCGGGCATGCGGGTCAAGGGTGAGGTGCTGCACGGCAGGTACCGGGTGCTGACGCTGGAGAGTTCGTCGGTGCCGAACGCGCTCGCCGCGCTTCTCCTGCATGTGCGCGACGCGTCGGGGCAGCGCCCGCACATCTATTTCGAATGGACCGAGGGCAATCCCCTCACCAATTTCCTGCGGTTCTTCCTCTTCGGCCAAGGCGAGGTCGCGCCCGTGACCCGCGAGGTGCTCCGCGAGGCCGAGCCGGACCGCGCCCGACGCCCGCACGTCCACGTCGGCTGATCCGGCGGGGGCGATCGACGCCATCGCGCCATCGGTGACGGCGTGCAGTTTCGTGCGGGGGGGGTGCCGGCTCGGACCAGCACCAACAGGCCCTGGTAGAGCGCCGGCAGGATGCAGCCCGGTCGCCTCCTCGATGTCCCGCAGCGAGGCCCCGAGATAGCCGCGGGCACGGAACAGTCGCATGGCGGACCCCAGGTCCTTCGCCTGGTCCCAGAGCTGCTTGCGACCCACCGCCACCTCCATAGGTGAGCACTCGCTCACAAAACTGGCACGCCACCCCGCCGCGCCGCTCCCCCGGCATCACCCGGCCCTCGACGCCGCCGGCGGCGAAGCCGGTGCGACGTACACCTTGCCGCCACGCGGCCTGTACGACGCACACGCCCACGCCGTCCGCCGGCTCGACGACGTTCACCCCCGCGCCCGGTGCGAGGCCGAGGAACGCCTTGCCGGTCTCGGCCAGTTGGCTATGAGCCGGCCGGCTCGACCGAGTTCGGCATGATGTCGGGGCGTGGGGCCGGAGTCCGTCGTGCCACTCTCGCGCCCTGCTGTCGCAGGATGGGCACGGCGGGGTTCGGGTCTCGACGTCGCGTGTGTCCGGACGTACGGTTCGGGGTGTGGAGGATGTGGATTTGGGGGGCGTCGAGGCGGTGCTCGTGGACTGGGATGGCACCGTCGTCGATTCCCAGCCGATGAATTTCCGGGCTCTGCGCGAGGTGTTGGCGTCGGTCGCCGGTGTGGTCCTGGACGAGGACTGGTATCGGGCGCGGTTGGGGACGTCGGTCGACGGTCTCCTCGTCGAGCTCGGTGCCTCGGTGCACACGGACGACGTGCTCGCGCGGTGCGGGGCGGTTCTGGTCGAACAGGCGCATCTGTTACGGACGTTCCCCGAGGTCGTGGCGCTGGTGCGGCGGGCGCGGGGGCTCGGGCTGCCGTGTGCGGTGGCCTCCGGCGGTGGTGGGCCCGTGGTGCGGGCGGGCATCGCGGCGGTGGGGCTCGGGGAGCTGTTCGACACGGTGGTCGTGCGCGAGGACGTGGCGCACGGGAAGCCGGCCCCGGACCTGTTCCTGGAGGCCGCCCGGCGCCTGGCGGTCCACCCGACGGGGTGCCTGGTGGTCGAGGACGCGAACGAGGGCGTGGCGGCCGCGCGAGCCGCGGGGATGAGGGTGCTCGACGTGCGCGGCAGGGTGACGTCGCGATGGTGACTCGGCACGCGATTCACCCGGACGACTCGCTCACGAACCGGCGGATCGGGGCCACTGTCACCGCAACGCCCGCGGCCACCGAGATCACCTGGACGCCCACCGAACCGTAGTCCCCGGCAAACCACACCTGCTTGCCTTCATCGCCCGGACCGACCGGGCGACGGCCGGATCACCGTCACCTCACAGCCGACCGTCCACATCGACCGGCCGCACCCGCCGAACGCGGGCAAAACCGCGGGCACGGACCACCCGCGTGTCTCGTGGGACGTGCCGAAGTCCGGAGAAGGACGGGCAAAGAGCCCCTCGCCCACTCCGGCGGCGGCGTCCTCGGCGACCTGCGGGTGGTCCGCGAACGACGAGACGGTCGGCCCGGGGGCCGGGTCAGGCAGGGGTCACAGTTTGAATGCCCTTCGTGGGTTGACCGTGACCAGGTCCACGGCCGTTTCCATCGCCTCGTCCTCGTCGAGTCGGTGTTCGGCGACCAGTTCGGCGAGGTAGCCGCAGTCCAGGCGCCGTGACATGTCGTGGCGGGCGGGGATCGAGCAAAAGGCCCGGGTGTCGTCGACGAAGCCGGACGTCCGGGCGAATCCCGCCGTCTCGGTGACCGCGCGGCGGAATCGGCGGATGGCGTCGGGGGCGTCGAGGAACCACCACGGGGCGCCCGCGTAGACCGAGGGGTAGAAGCCGGCCAGCGGGGCGATCTCCCGGGTGAAGACGGTCTCGTCGAGGGTGAACAGGATCAGGTGGAACCCTTCGGCGGTTCCGTACCTGTGCAGGAGCGGACGCAGGGCGTCGGTGAACTCGGCGCGTAGCGGGATGTCGTGGCCGGTGTCGGGGCCGTACCGGTGGTGGGTGGGCTCGTGGTGGTTGCGGCGCACGGACGGGTGCAGGGTCATCACGAGGCCGTCGTCGCAGGACATGCGGGCCATCTCCAGGAGCATGTGCCGACGGAAGGCGACGCCTTCGGCCTCGCTCGCCGTGCCCTGTAGGGCGGCCCGGTAGATGCGGGCGGCCTCGCCGTGGGTCAGCGGTTCGGTGCCCACGTCCGGGTGACTGTGGTCGGCGGAGGTGGCGCCGTGTGCGATGAAGTGGCGTCGTCGGTCCTCCAACGCCCGGATGTAGCCGTCGTAGTCCGAGGTGTCGGTGTCCGCGGCCTCACCCAGGCGCGCCACGGCCGCCGCCCAGCCCGCACCGGGTTCCAGGTAGCGGTCGGGGCGGAAGGTGGGCAGGACCCGCGCCGTCCACTCGGGGTCGGCGGCCAGTGCCCGATGGGCCGCCAGATCGTCGGCGGGGTCGTCGGTGGTGGCCAGCACCTCGATGCCGAAGCGGCGGAACAGCGCCCGCGGGTGGTAGGCCGGTTCGGCCAGGCGCGCGGCGATCGTGTCGTAGATCCGGTCGGCCGTGGCCGCGGCGGGGCGTTCGGTCACGCCGAAAATCTCGACGAGTTCCGCATCCATCCAGTAGCGGACGGGGGTGCCCCGGAAGGCGGTCCAGTTCTCACACATCGCGCGCCACGCCCGGCGGGCCTGCGGTTCAGGCAACGGCCCCTGTCCCACCCCGAGTTCGTCCAGCGAGACGCCGCAGGCGTGTAGCAGGCGCGTGACGTAGTGATCGGTGGAGATCAGCAGGCTCGCCGGATCGTTGAACGGCTGGTCGTCGACCAGCAGGCGAGGGTCCACGTGACCGTGCGGCGACAGGATCGGCAGGTCGCGAACGGCTTCGTAGAGCCGGCGGGCGACGGCGCGTGCGGGTGCGTCGACGGGCAGGAGCCGGTCGGGATGGAGTGAGGAGGGCATACCCGAATCGTCGTCCGTGGCCGAAGAGCACGGCAATCGGTTGTCATGTGTTGCCGCGAGGCGCGGCCGGCTCCCGGCCGACCTCTACGATGCCGCGCCGGCCGCCGGCGTGACGGGTGCCGCGATCTGCGCGGCCAGGTGCCCGGCCCCGAAGCCGTTGTCGATGTTGACGACCGCGACCCCGGGGCTGCACGCGTTGAGCATGGACAGCAGCGGCGCCAGGCCGCCGAAGGCCGCTCCGTACCCGACGGAGGTCGGCACCGCGACGACCGGTGCCGCGACCAGCCCCGCCACCACGCTGGGCAGCGCGCCGTCCATGCCGGCGGCGACCACCACGACCCGGGCGGAGCGCAGCAGGTCGAGCATGCCGATCACGCGGTGCAGTCCGGCCACGCCCACGTCCACGGCCAGCTCGCAGCGCCGGCCCAGATAGCGGGCGGTCAACTCGGCCTCCAGCGCCACCGGGAGGTCGGAGGTGCCCGCCGCCAACACCACCACGAGACCTCCCTGCGGAGCGGGCGGTACGGGCGGCCACACGAGCAGCCGTGCCTGCGACTCGTGCCGGGCGTCGGGCAGTTCGGCGAGCACCGCCCGCGCGTGCTCGGAACCGGCGCGGGTGAACAGGGCCGGGCCTCGGCCGTGCTCGCGCAGCTCGGCGGCGATCGCGCCCACCTGCTCCGGGGTCTTGCCCTCGCAGAAGATCGCCTCCGGATATCCCCTGCGGTCGATCCGCTCATGATCCAGACGTGCAAACGATTCGGTCGTTTCAGCCATGGCGAACTCCGATCAGGGACAACGTGAAGGCACCCGATTGTTGGCCCGCGAGGTCGACGGCGACCATCCGGAACCCGGCGTCGCGGACCACCGCCAGAGCCGCCTCGCGCAGGTCGCCCGCGAGCGGCGCGATCTCGGCGACGGGCACCTCGATCCGGGCGACATCGCCGTGGTGGCGAACCCGGCAGTCGCTGAACCCCAGCCCCCGCAGGCCCCGTTCGGCTGCCTCGACCTGGCCCAGCTTGTCCGGTGTGACCTCGCTGAAGTGCGGGATCCGCGAGGCCAGACAGGGCGCGGCCGGCTTGTCCGCGCAGGGCAGGCCCAGCGCGGCGGCGATCCGGCGGACCGCCGCCTTGTCCAGGCCCGCGTCGGCGAGTGGGCGCAACACCCGGTGGCGCACGGCGGCCTCGGCACCGGGGCGATCCACGCGCACCACGTCGTCGGCGTTCTCGCCGTAGGCGACGGCCGTCAGGCCGTGCGCCCGGACCACCTCGGCGGAAATGCGGGCGAACAACTCGTTCTTGCAGTGGAAACACCGGTCGGGGCCGTTGGCCCGGTACGCCGGCAGGTCGCCCTCACGGGTTTCGACCTCGACCACGCGCGCCCCGATCGTCGCGGCGACGCGCAGCGCCGCGGTGTGCTCGTCCGCGGCGAGGCTGGGCGAGACGCCGAGCACGGCGATCACGCGGTCGGCGCCCAGCGCGCGCACGGCCAGGGCCAGCAACACGGAGGAATCCACGCCCCCGGAGAAGGCCACCCCGAGCCGGCCGGGCGTGTGGAGCAGTGCGCCGACGCGGTCGACGGCCGCGCCGTCGGTGTCGGACAGTCCCGGGAGCATGACGTGCTTCTCCTGTTCGAGGTTGGTTCGCCGATGTGCCGCCGTCGGGTCCGCGGCGCAGGTCCGCAGCGCAGGTCCGCAGCGCATATCCGGGCGGCGCATGTCCACGCCGTCGACGACGACTTCGGTCAGCCGAGTTCCCAGGCCCGCGCGGTGAGCGCCTCGACCAGTTCGACGTCCCCGGTCAGGGCGGGATCGAGGAAGGCCAGCACCGCGGGCACGGCCTCGGCCGGTGATCCGGTGAGCACCGGCGCGGCGCCGTCACGTACCGGGATCCCGTTCTTTCCCAGCAGGTGCAGCATCCACGCGGCGATGACGCGGATCGCGCCGGGCGGCATCGCCCCGGAGGCCCGCTCCGCGTAGAGCGTCGGAAGTATGCGCACCGGGATCTTCTGGGCCCCGTCCTCGGCGATCTTGGCGAGGGTGTGCCGGATGCGCGGGTTCGCGAAGCGGTCCGTCAGCGCGTCCCGGTAGGTGGTCAGCACGGTTTCCGGAAAGTCCAGGTGGGCCGACGCCTCGTCCCACCATTCGCGCATCCACACCCGGCAGACCGGATCGGCCACGGCCTCGGCGACGGTGGCGTGCCCGCGCAGCGGTGCCGCGTACGCCAGCAGCGAGTGGGCGCCGTTGAGCAGCGACAGTTTGCGTTCCTCGTACGGCGTGACGTCGGCGACGAAGCGGGCCCCGGCGTCCTCCCAGCGCGGCCGCCCGGCCGGGAACTCGCCGCTGAGCACCCACTCGGTGAACGGCTCGGTGACGACGGGGGCTTCGTCGGCACGCCCGGTCGCGTCTCGCACGGCCGCCACGTCCTCCGGGGTGGTCCACGGGGTGATCCGGTCGACCATGGTGGCGACATACGAGGCGTGCGCGGCAGCCTCGCGCCATTCGGGGCGCCCGATCGTGTCCGCCAGTTCGCCGACCATCCGCGCGGTGACCTCGCCGTTGCCCGGCAGGTTGTCGCACGGCACGACGGCCACGGGGCCACCACCCGCGCGCCGCCTGGCGGCCAGCCCGGCCAGCAGCCGCGCGGCGACCGTCGACACCGGGGCCGTCGGATCGGCGCGCAGCGCGGCGATGTCGGCGCTCACATCGGCGCGTCGGGTGTCCAGGCCGCCTCCGAGCGCTCGGGCGTACGCCGCCTCGGTGACCGTCAGGGTGACCACGGCGAGTTCCGGCCGCCGCCAGTGGTCCAGCCACGCGGCATGGTCGCCGCCGGGGTGCGCCGAGGTGAGCGAACCGACCACCTCGAGGCGGTCGCGGTCGGGACCGCGGGTGACCAGCGTGTAGAGCCCGTCCTGGGCGGTCAGCCGCTCGGCGACCGTGGTGCTGCGCCCGGTGAACGCCGCGATCCCCCACCGGTCGGCGTCTCCGGCGTGCTCGGTGTACCAGGCCTGATGGGCTCGGAAGAAACCGCCCAGGCCGAGATGGAGCATGCGCACCGGCGCGGCGGGGCGTGCGTCGACCGCGCGGGACAGCAGTCGGGTCGTGGGGCGGGGGCTTGGCATGACGGCATGTTCGCCGCCGCCGGCTCGGCGCGGCAACCGGTTGCCATGTGTTGCCCCGGGCACTTGCACCACGTCGGACACCATGGTCCTCTGGCCGCCATGACAGCACAGATCGGTGGGCCGGGCACCGTCCTGCCCGAGGACCGGGTGCGAGCCTTCGTCGCCGAGCAACTGGCCGGCGAGGACCTCGACGGCCGGAGCGTTTGCCTGGTGGTACCCGACGGCACCCGCAGCTGCCCGCTTCCGCTGCTGCTCTCCGCGGTGCACGAGGCGCTGTACGGCCGGGTCTCCCGGTTGACGGTGCTGGTCGCGTTGGGTACGCACGCGCCGATGGGAGAGGCCGAACTGGCCGCCCACATCCCGCCGTTGCCCGGCATGACCGTACTCAACCACGAGTGGTGGGAGCCGTCGACGTTCGCCTCGGTCGGCACGATCGGCGCCGACCGGGTGGCCGAATTGTCCGGCGGGCTGCTGCGCCAAGAGGTCGACGTACGCCTGAACCGGGCCGTCGTGGAGCACGACGTGGCCCTGGTCGTCGGCCCGGTCTTCCCGCACGAGGTGGTCGGTTTCTCCGGCGGTGACAAGTACTTCTTCCCCGGCGTCGCGGGCGCCGACATCATCGACCTGTCGCACTGGCTCGGGGCCCTGATCACCAGTGCGGAGATCATCGGCACGCGCGGCATCACTCCGGTGCGCGCGCTGATCCACGAGGCGGCCGCGCTGATTCCGAGCCGCCGGCGCGCGTTGTGCGTGGTGGTCGAATCCGGCACCGGGGCGCTGCACGCGATGGCGTACGGAACCCCGGAGGCGGCGTGGTCGGCGGCGGCCGACGTGTCCGCGCAGGTCCACGTCCGCTACCTCGACGCACCCGTACGGCGGGTGGTGTCCGTGATCCCGGAGAAGTACGAGGACATCTGGACTGCGGCGAAGGGCTTCTACAAGCTCGAACCGGTCGTCGCGGACGGCGGCGAGGTCATCCTGTACGCGCCGCACGTGCGCACGATCGCCGCGATGCACCCGGAGATCGAGCAGATCGGCTACCACTGCCGCGACTACTTCACCAAGCAGTGGGACCGGTTCAAGCATCTGCACTGGGGCGTCCTGGCGCACTCCACCCACCTGCGCGGCGCGGGTACGTACGACGAAGAGCACGGCGAACGCTGCCGGTTGACCGTCACCCTGGCGACCGGCATTCCCGAGGACATCGTCCGCGGCGCGAACCTGGGCCATCTGGACCCCGCCGCGGTGGACTTCGCGGCGTTCGCGGCCGATCCGGACACCCTCGTCGTGCCGCAGGCGGGCGAGATCCTGCATCGGTTGCGCCCGTGAGGGCCGCGTGGATCGACGCGTCCGCCGGCATCGCCGGGGACATGCTGCTCGCCGCCCTCGTCGACGCCGGGGCCGCGTTGAGCACCGTACGCGCCGCGGTGGAGGCCGTGGTCCCGGGCGAGGTACGTCTGGAGCAAACGCAGGTCACGCGCGCCGGGATGCGGGCGACGCGGATCGACGTGGCGCCGAGTGCACACGACCACGCACACCGCACATGGCGCGACGTACGCCGCCTCATCGAGCAGGCTCCCCTGGCCGATCCGGTCCGCACGTCGGCACTGGCCGCCTTCGCCCGCCTCGCCGTCGCCGAGGCGCACGTACACGGCACCACCACGGAGGAGGTGCACTTCCACGAGGTGGGTGCCTGGGACTCCATCGCCGACGTCGTCGGGGTGTGTGCCGCGCTGCACGACCTCACCGTGACCGAACTGACGGCGGGTCCGGTGGCGTTGGGCTTCGGCCGCGTCGGCACCGCCCACGGCGAACTTCCCGTCCCGGCCCCCGCGGTGGCCGAACTCGCCGCCGAGTGGCAGGTGTTCGCGGGCGGCGAGGGCGAACTCGCCACTCCCACGGGCCTGGCGCTGCTCACCACGCTGGCTCGCGAGTGCTCGCCCCTGCCGCACCTGCGGCTGGAGCGCACCGGCGTCGGGGCCGGCAGCCGGGACATCCCCGGACGCCCCAACGTCACGCGCGTCTTCCTCGGCACCCCGGTCCCCGCCGCGAGCGTCGACGCCGCCGCGGACGCCGCCGAAGCCGTCGTCCTGGAAACCAACATCGACGACCTGGACCCGCGCGCGTGGCCCAGCGTCCTGGCCTCCCTCATGGAGGCCGGCGCCTCGGACGCCTGGCTGACCCCCATCCTGATGAAGAAGGGCCGCCCCGCACACACGCTCTCCGTGCTGTGCCCACCACAGGGCGCCGAACCCCTGCGTGACGCCGTCTTCCGCCTCACCACCACCCTGGGCGTCCGCGAACGGCCGGTCCGCAAAACCGAGCTGCAACGAGGCTGGATGCACGTGGACGTGCTCGGCGATCGCCTCCCGGTCAAGGTGGGCCACCGCGGCGGCAGAATCCTCCAGGCGACGCCCGAGTACGCCCCCGCCGCCGCCCTCGCCGCCCGGCTCGGCCTTCCCGTGCACGTCGTCCTCGCCGCCACCACCACCGCCGCCCACCGGGCGGCCCTGACCACCGGCGCCCCCACTCCGCGCACGCTCGCCCCCGAACCGGCCTGAACCCGGGGCGCCGCCGCGCGGTGGGTGGCGGCGACGAAACGGGGTACAGTGCGCTGCCTCCCACCATCCCGTGGGCGGTCACGGCATCGTCCGACCACCGGTGTCGCCGCCCCGGACGTGGGGTTTTCCCGCGAGAACGGAAGTGAGATCGGGTGAGCGAGCGTGACGGCGCACCGAGCGCCCCGAGCGCCCCGAGCGCACCGACCGGCGGGAAGGCGCCGACGATCTACGACGTCGCCCGGGCCGCGGGGGTGGCCGCGTCCACCGTGTCCCGGGCGTTCGCCCGGCCCGGCCGGGTCAACGCGGCGACCGCGGAGCGCATCCGGCGGGTGGCCGCGGAGCTGGGCTACCGGGTCAATCCGTTGGCGTCGGGGCTGCCCACCGGCCGCACCTCGATGCTCGCGCTGGTGGTCTCCGACGTGACCAACCCGTTCTACGCCGAGATCATCCGGGGCGCCGAGTCGGCCGCCGCCGAGGCCGGGTTCGTCCTGCTCCTGATCGATGCCCAGGAGAACGACCGGGTGGAACGCGCCAGTCTGGAAAGGGCGTTGCCCGCCGTCGAGGGACTGGTCCTGGCGGGTACCCGGCTGTCGGACTCGGCCATCCGGATGACCGCCAAGCAGCGGCCGGTGGTCGTGCTCAACCGGGATGTCGCCGACGTCCCCAGCATCACCCTCGACAACCCGCACGGCATGCTCGTGACCGCGGAACACCTGGCCCGGTTGGGTCATCGCACGGTGACCTACGTGGCCGGCCCGGAGGCCTCGTGGGCGGACGGGATGCGGTTGCGGAGCCTGCGCGAGGCGGCGACCGGGCTGGGCCTGCGGGTGCAGCGTGTGGGCCCGTTCGCGCCGACGGTCGCGGGCGGTCGCGAAGCCGTCGACGCGCTCCCCGAGGACCTGCCGACCGCCGTCGTGGCGTACAACGACCAACTCGCGATCGGGGTCGTGCTCGCCCTCCAGGCGCGCGGCGTGCGAGTGCCCCGGGACGTCAGCGTGGTCGGCTTCGACGACATCTTCCCGACGCGCATCGTCCGGCCCGGACTGACCACCGTCGCCGCCCCGCTGCGCGCCCAGGGACGGGCCGCCGTCGACGCGCTGCTGTCCTCGCGCGGCAAACCGGCACCGCGCACCGGCAAGCCGATGACCCTGCCGGTCAAGCTGGTCGTCCGCGACTCGACGGCCCGGGCCCGGCGCGGCCCGCGGCCGAGCGGATAGAGCGGTACGCGGTCCCGGAGTCGGCTACCGCCGTACGTCGTGGGCGGCGGGAGCGACCTCGGCGAGCCACGCGTCGGCGATCAGTCGGTGTCCCAGCGGGCTCGGATGCACTCCGTCCGGGGCCAGCTCCGCCGATTCCCGCTCCTGCGCCGCGCGGGGCAGCAGGAGGTCGGCGCGAACCACCTGGGCCGCATTGCGCGCAGCCGCCCGCAGCACGGCGTCGGTGCGCGGTGACAGGTCCTCGAACCAGCGTTCCTGGTCCGGCCCGACCGGGAGCAGGAACGGGGTGATCACGACCAGCCGCGCGGAGGACTTCCGCGCGGTGGCCGCGAGCAGCCGGTCCAGGCATGCCTCGAACTCGTCGACCGGGCTCAGGAGGTCGCGGTCGTAGCGTCGCCAGGTGTCGTTGATGCCGATCTTGACCGTGACGACCGTGGGCCGGTGGTCCAGGACGTCGGTGCTCCAGCGGGATTCGAGGTCGTACACGCGGTGGCCGTTGATGCCCCTGTTGACGACGCGAGGCCCGGGTCCGTTCTGCGCCCGCTCGCGCAGGGTCCGGGCGATCTCGTGCACGTATCCCCCGCCGAGCGACGTGGGGTCCGTGCGGTCGCGGCCCGCGTCGGTGATGGAGTCGCCGATGAACAGGAGCGTGTCGTCGTCCTTGAAGTGCATGCCTGCCGTCCTGGCGTCGATGGGTGGCGGCCCGGCGGGACATCCCACGCGTGGCCCGCCGGATCACAGTCTCGACCATGTCGGGTCGAGGGGTTCATCCTGCCGCGCGCCGCAGCGTCTCGGCCTCGCGCGCCAGCACCGCGGGGTCGTCGCCGGGGACGAACTCCAGGAGTGCCTCGATGCCCCGGCCCGCCTGTAGACCCAGGGCCGCGACCCACAGGTCCCGGCGATCCGCGAGCGGCAGCCGGTTGTTGCCCGGCCACCACGAGAAGACGTGCACGGCGGTGACCCGGTCGCCGAGTGCGACGAGCCCGGCCAGCGCCTCCTCGTCGGGGGCGTTCTGTGGCGGCTGCCAGTACGTGCGGACGTTGTCGGCGTCCACCTCGTCGAGCAGCCGAATGGTCGAGGCGACGGTGTCGGTGAGTGTGTTGCCGTGGAATTCCGTCGCGAGTTCCAGGCCGTGGTCGGCGGCGATCCGGGCCGCCTCCCGCAGGCCGCGCACGGTGGTGTGCCGCTCGTCGGGCCGGGCCTCCCGCGATCCGGTCGCGCCCGCCCAGACCCGTATCCGGGGTGCCCCGAGCAGCACGGCGGCCCGGGCGACGGCGGGGAATCCGGCCAGTTCGGCGGGAGTGGCGCGAAAGTACGAGCCGTACGAGCAACACACCAGCCCGTGGCGGGCGGAGACCTCACGGACCGCACGGACCGCGCCGGGCCGCTCCGCCGGCGCGTGCACGTCCGCGCCCCACTCGATCACCTCCAGGCCCGCGTCGACCGCGAGGCGCACGACCTCGGCGGCGGGCAGCCGGCGGAAGGTGACCGAGCACAGGCCCGGACGGATCCGCCCGGCGTCCGACGCGGCCGACGGGCGGAGCGGGGGGTGGTCCGCCGCGCTCCGTTGGCTCTCCTCGGTCATGGCCCTGCCTTCCTGCGGTCGGCCTGTGAGTGGTCTGCGGGGTCCGAAGCGGTCCGCCCGGACGGGGCCGGGCGGACCGCTTCGCAGAGTCGGGCGCGGTCGGTTGCACGAACCGGTCGGGTGTCCGGTGCCCCGTCACCGCCGGTCGCTCAGGGAGCGTTCGGGCCCACGTCCGCGGCGGTGAGGGGGTGCCGGAGTGCGGGCGCCGTCGAATACTCGTCGGCACCGATGTCCCGTACGCTGCCGCGCTGGTCTCCGTCGATGTCGTCGGCCAGGGTGATGTTCAGCGTGGCCGCGCCGATCGCCGGGCTGCCCGCCGTCAGTCGCGACACACCGTCCGTGCCCTGGGCGAGCAGCGGGTCGGCCCGGGTGAAACCGCCGGCGGGGATGTTGCCGTTGCCGGCCCCTCCCCACAGCAGGTTGCTCTTCCAGGTGAAGCCGGTGGTGGCTCCCATGGCCACGAGGTCGCCGGAGTCGCCGACCAGCAGGTTGTCGGCGATGGTCACGTTCTGCGGTTCGAACGCCCGCGTCTCGCCCTCCAACATGCCCGCGTTGTTGAGCAGCGTGTTGTGCGCAATCACCGCGCGGTCGCAGGCGTCGTTGCCCCGCCGCTGGGTTTCCGTCTCGCTCGGGGTGTGGTCCCGGGTGCTGCCGCTGCCGACCACCAGGGCGCGGCCGGACAGATTGCTCAGGTAGTTGTTGACGATCACGTGGTCGTTGCCGTAGATCCGCACCCCGTCGACGCCGCCGATGAGGTAATTGCCCTCCACCGTCGAGCCGTTGCCGTGGCGCAGCACGATGCCGCCCTTGCTGTCCCGAATGGTGTTGTATCGGATGGTGTTGCCCGAGGACTTCACCGAGATGGCCTCGGGGTCGCCGTTGCAGCGCTCGAACAGGTTGTACTCGACCTTTCCGCCGGCGTTCGCCAGGGCCTTGCCGCTGACGCCGAAGCGGATCGGCTCGCCGCCGTTGTCCCCGGTGAAGCTGTGGTCGGAGAAGTGGTTGCGGAAGATCTGTACGTTCTGCGCCATGTCGGTCTTGTTGGGACCGTCGACGACGACGAAGATGCCCGTGGTGGTCTTGTTGTGGAAGTGGTTCCGGTCGATCTTGGTGTCGTTCGCCCGCACGACGACCCAGTACGGGTCGCCGTTGTCCGCGAACTGGAAGTCGTTGCGGGTCAGCCGGATCGCCGGGCAGTTCGTCGGGATCTCCAGCGTGGTGCTCTGCCGGAAGGCGAAGCCGCTGATCACGATGTTGGTCGAATTGCTCAGTACGAAGCTGCGTTCGCCCCGCAGCACCACACCGCCGCGCGTCTTCGACACGATGGTGATGGGTGCGGCGCTCGTGCCGTTCTTGCCGGAGATGGTGATCGAGCCGCCAGTGGGGACCGTGTAGGTTCCATCGGCGACGACGATCCGGTCACCGGGCGCGGCGCCGTTGATCGCGCTCTGGAGCGCCGCGAGGGAGGCGACCGGGATGTCGGCCGCGGACGCGCTGCCCGACAGTGAGGTGGTGAGGGGTACCGCGGCGAGTGCGGCCACGGCGGAGCCTTTGAGGAACGTGCGTCGTTGCATGATGCCTCCTGCGTCGAAGTGGGCGGGCGGGTCGCTCAGTCGGCCAGGGGACCGACGTCGGCGGGGGTCAGGGGGCCACACTTCGGCGCCCGGCGGAAGTATTCGTGCGCGCCCACGTCGGGCGTCCTGGTGCGGGGCTGTCCGTCGATGTCGTGCGTGATGCGCGGCCGGCGCGGCGTGCCGCCGTCGATCGCCGGGCTGCCGGCGGCCGGGCGGGCGATGCCGTACGCGTCCTTCACCAGCTTCGGGTCGACCCGGGTTCCGCCGCCGGCGGGGATGTTGCCGTCCGCGGCGGCGCCCCACAGGAGATTGCCGGACCAGGTGAAGCGCACGGTGTTGGCCATGGCGACCAGTTGGCCCGTGTCCGCCACGAACAGGTTGTCGGCGACGGTGACATCGCGCGGCTCGTGCGGGCGCTGGCTCTCGCCGGAGATCGTGCCGCCGTTGTTCACCAGGGTGTTGTGGGCGATCAGGATGCGGTCGGGGGCGTCGTTGCCGCGGCGCGCCTCGGGCGTCTCGCCGGGCAGGTGATCGCGCTCCGATCCGCTGCCGATCACCAGGGCGCGCCCGGCCAGGCCGGAGAGGTGGTTGTTGACGATCACATGGTCGTTGCCATAGATCCGCACACCTTCGGTGCCGTCGATGAAGTGGTTGGCCTCCACCCGGTTGCGGTTGCCGTGCCGCAGGACGATTCCGCCGAAACTGTTGCGGATGGTGTTGTGCCGGATGGTGTTGTCCGAGCTCTTCACCGAGATCGCCTCGGGGTCCCCGTTGGCCCGCTCGAACAGGTTGTACTCGACGATCGCGTGGGCACTGGACAGGGCCCGGGGGCTGACGCCGAGCCGGATCGGTTCGCCGCCGTTGGAGCCGGTGAAGGTGTGGTCGGAGAAGTAGTTGCGGTACACGTGGACGCGCTGGGCCATTTCCTCGGTGTTCGCGCCCTCGATGCCGAGGTAGATGCCGAGGGTGCTCTTGCCGTGGAAGTGGTTGTGGTCGACGGTGCTGTCGTCCGCGCGCACCATCACCCAGTGCACGCCCTCGATGTCGGCGAGGTGGATGTCGTTGCGGGTGAGCCTGATGTGCGAGCAGTCCGGTGGTATGTCCAGCGTGTTCCGCTGCCGGAAGGAGAAGCCGCTCAGGGTGATGTGAGTGGACGCTTCGAAGACGAAGCTGTGTTCGCCTTCCAGGACGACGCCGCCCTGCGTCCGGGCCTCGATGGTGATCGGCGCGAACCCGATGCCCTGCTTGTTCCGAATGGTGAGCGGGCGGTCCGAGGGGACGGTGTAGGTCCCGTCGGCCACCACGATCCGGTCGCCGGGTCGTGCCCGGTCGATCGCGGCCTGCAGCTCGTCCAGTGTGCGGACGGCGCCGCGGGCCGCGCTCGCGCTCGCGGTCAGCGCTCCGCCGACGGGGGCGGCGGCCAGCGCCACCCCTGCCGCGGTACCCATCAGGAACGTGCGGCGTTGCATGGTGCCTCCGTGAGGATGTGGTGGAGGTACGGACGGTGTTGCGGCTGGTGATCAGCCGGCGATCGGGGTGTCCCCGGTGGTGTCGTCGGCGTCCCGGGGCGCCTGGGCGTCCAGGAACAGTTCGATGACGGGTACGGGGGTGTCGGGGCGCCCGACCGGGATCTGGAGGGTGAGCGTTCCGGCGGGCTGGCCGCCCATCTCGGTGTTGACCGCGGGCCGGTCCGGGTCGATGTGGACCGGGATGATCTCGGACGCGTCGTTGAGCAGTTGGGCGTAGCGCACCCGCCCGGCCAGGCCGGGCAGGTGCAGGTGACGCGGCGGCCAGGCGAACAGGTGCACGTAGAGCCGGTCGCCGCGTTGGGTGTACCGGCATTCGGCGGGGGCGGTGTACGAGGAGGGGCCGCAGCCGCGGATCGACCGCTCGTGCAGCCGCGTCCACCGGCCGATCTCGTCGAGGATGGCGGTGTCGCGCGGGTCGAGCGCGCCGCGGCCGTCGGGCCCCACGTTGAGCAGCAGGTTGCCGCCCTTGGACACGCCGTCGACGAGCATGCGGATCAGCAGGTCGGGGCTCTTGTGGTCCAGGTTGTCCCGGTCGTAGCCCCAGCTGCCGTTGAGCGTCTGGCAGGCCTCCCAGACCACGGGTCGCCCATTCTCGGTCATCGGGCCGGACGGCTGGTACTGCTCGGGGGTGACGAAGTCCCCGGGCAGGCCGGTCCGGTCGTTGACGAGGACGTGCGGCTGCAGTTCGCGAATCGTCTTCAGGAGTTGCGGGGAGTCCCAGTCGTCGGGTCCCTTGCCGCCCCACCAGGCGCGCCCGACGTACGAGAAGTCGAAGAACAGGTAGTCGATCCGTCCGAACGAGGTCAGCAGTTCACGCACCTGGCCGTGCAGATAGCGCTGGTACTCGCGGATGTCCCGGTCGGCGTTGGCGGCCTTGAACGCCTCGTCGTCGCGCTGCGGGTGGGTGCCGTCCACCGGGAAGGACGGGTGGTGCCAGTCGATCAGCGAGTAGTAGAGGCCGACCTTGAGCCCCTCGGCGCGGCACGCCTCGACGAACGGCCCCACGAGGTCGCGGCCGTACGGGGTGTTGGTGACCTTGTACTCGGTGAGGGCGCTGTCCCACAGGCAGAAGCCGTCGTGGTGCTTGGTGGTGAGCACGACGTAGCGCATGCCCGCGGCCTTGGCCGTCCTGGCCCACTCGACGGGGTCGTAGCGGTCCGGGTCGAAGTGGTCGAAGTAGACCTGGTACTGCTCGTCGGTCAGTTCCTCCCGGTTCTTGACCCACTCGTGCCGTGCGGCGAGGGAGTACAGACCCCAGTGCACGAACATGCCGAACCGGGCGGTGGTGAACCAGTTCGTCTCCGGGCCTGCCTCGGGATCCGGGGTCGCGGACGAATGCGCCTGCGGGGTGTCAGCGCTCGCGGTCATGGGGAATCGCTCTTTCTCGTCGGCCGTCGGCGCGCGCCGGCTTTTCGTGCGCGTCGGGCTGGTCGTACGGGAGGGGGGTGGGGAACGGGGCCGACGGGTGTGCGGGTCAGCCCTTGAGTGCCCCGGAGGACAGGCCGCTGACGAAGGACCGCTGGAAGAACAGGAAGACGATCACCGAGGGCAGCAGCGCCAGCAGCGAGGCCGCCATCACCACGCCGGGGGTCACGGCCGGGTCGATCCGCAGGGTCCGCAGCGCCAGTGGCAGCGTGTACGAGGAGGAGTCGGTGGCCACGAGCAGGGGCAGCAGGTACTGGTCCCAGATCATGGTGAAGCCGAAGACCCCGATGACGCCGAGCGCGGGCTTGCACATCGGCAGGATGATCTGGGCGAAGATCCGGAAGTCCCCGGCGCCGTCGATGCGCGCCGCCTCCTCGAGTTCGCGCGGCACGTCCTTCATGAACTCGGTCATCACCAGGATGGAGAACCCCCAGGCGCCCAGCGGAACGATCATTCCGGCGAGGGTGCCGATGAGGTTGAAGTGCACGACCGGCAGGTCGGCGAGCACGACGGACAGCGGGATGGCCAGGATCTCCTCGGGCAGCATCAGCGTCGCCAGGATGGCGACGAACGCCAGCGTCATGCCGGGGAAGACCTTCCTGGCCAGCGCGTATCCGGCCAGGACGGAGACGGACACTTGGAGCAGCAGCCCGAAGCCGACGACGAAGAAGGAGTTCAGCAGATACTTGAGCACCCCTTGGTCGAAGGCGATGCTGAAGTTGTCCAACGTGAAGCCCGAGGGCACGATGCTCAGCTGCGTCGGGTCCTTGATGTCGCCGAAGGCGCCGACGAGCAGGGCCAGCAGCGGACCCGCGAACATGGTCAGGACCAGGAGGTAGACGACGGCCTTCAGGATCCGTCCGCCGATGCTGCGGCTCTCGGTCAGGCCCAGCGCGGTTTCGGTCGACTCGCTCACTTGCTCTCCCTCCGCCGCAGCAGTTGGACGATGATGGTCAGGATCAGCGTCGCCGCGAACAGCAGGACCGCTCCCGCCGCGCCGACTCCGAGCCGGTTCTGCTCGAGTCCGAGCTTGTAGATGAGGGTCATGACGACCTCGGTGGAGCCGTTGGGCCCGCCGTTGGTCAGCAGGAACACCTCGGTGAACACGCGCAGTCCGCGAATGGCGGCGAGGATGAACAGGATCGAGAACACCGATCGCAGCCCGGGCACCGTCACATGCCGCACCCGCTGCCACCGGGAGGCACCGTCGACCCTGGCCGCCTCGTACAGACCGCGGTCCACACTCGTCAGACCGGCGAGGAAGATCATCATGTCGTAGGGGGCGCCGCGCCAGATGCCGGTGACCATGATGGATGCCATCGAGGTGTCGGGGTCGTTGATGAACCCCGACGGGCCCATTCCCGCCAGAGCGAGAATGGAGTTGAGCATGCCGTCGCCGGTCGGGTGGTACATGATCCGCCACAGTTCGGCGACGACCGCCATCGGCACCACCACCGGAAGGAACGCGGCGGAGCGCACGAATCCCAGCCGGCGGCTCTGCCCCTCCATCAGCAGGGCCAGTGCGAAACCGAGCGCCATCGCGCCGAAGGTCTGGCCGACGGCGAGGACGATCGTGTGCCACACGGCCTCGCGGAAGCCGTGGGACTGCAACACCGTGCTGTAGTTCTCGGTGCCGACCCACCGGTTTCCCAGGTAGGGCTGAACGTCCTGGAAGGACATGGTCACCGCGTTGACCATGGGAATGAACTTGAAGTACAGGGAGAGGATCAGCGCCGGGGCCAGGAACAGCCAGGGCGTCCACCACCGCCCTCCCCTGCGGCCGCGGACCCGGCGGTCGGCGGCCCCGCCGCCCCAGCGACCCACTTTTCGCGGGGCGGGGCCGGTCGCCGGCAGGGCGGCCGGATCCGCCTGGTCGAGGCTCATGACGCGGCGATCCCCTGCTCCTTGAGGATGTCGGCGAGCTGCTTGTCGAGCTCACGCAACTTGGCGTTGATGTCGAGGCCGCAGTCCGCCATCAGCGCGTTCACCGCGTCCGCCGTCACCTGTCGCACCGGCGTCCAGTTCGGGATGGACGGCGCGTAGCGGCCGGAGTCCTGATACGCCTGGGCGTAGGTCTTCCAGCGCGGGTCGGTGCGGATCTGGGCGATGTCCACGTTGGTGTTGACCGGAATCTGCACGGTGTAGCCGGTGGTGCCCTCCATGCCCTTCTTCTGGCCCTCGACGGAGACCGCGAAGGCGGCGAAGGCGTCCTGGCCGGCGCGGTTGTCGGAGCCGGCCATCAGGTAGACGGAGCTGCCCTCGGCGAGGACGGTGGCGTCCTTCGGCCCCTTGGGCATCGGCACGACCTCGTACTTGTCCGCGCCGAGCGACTTGTCGAAGCGCGGCAGCAGGTACGGGCCGACGACGTACATCCCGGCCTTGCCCGCCTCGAACGTCTCGTTCGTCGGCGGGGTGTCCATGGTCACGGCGCCGGGCTGGATCGCCTTGCTCTTGCAGCCGAGGTCACGGAACCACTGCATGGCCTGCACCGATGCAGGGGTGGTCATGGCCGGCTTGTACTTGCCCTTGCCGGTCTCGGTGATGAAGTCGCCACCCGCGGCCCAGAGGAAGTTGGAGAAATACCAGGAGGCGTAGCCGCGCTTGGTGGACAGCGGCGCGGCGAGCCCGGCGGTGTTGTTCTTGCCGTCGCCGTCGGGGTCCTGGGTGGTGAAGGCCGCGGCCATCGCGGCGAACTCGTCCCAGGTCCGCGGGGGCTCGAGCTTGAGCTTTTCGCGCCAGTCCTTGCGGATGAGCAGCGCGGACGCCTGCGCGGAGATGGGCAGGCCGAACTGCTTGCCGTCCAGGCTCTTCCCGGACTGCAGTCCCTGAGCGATGATCTGGGCGCTGTCCTTGATCTTGCCCATGTCGATCTCGCGGAGCAGACCCTGGCTGTGCATGGTCCCGATCTGCGTCGCGTCGTTCATGACGATGTCGGGAAGCTTCTTCTGGGCGGCGCGCTGCTGCAGTTTGGTCTCGAAGTCGTCGAAGATGGCCGTGACCTCGACCTTGAAGCCCGTGGCCTTCTCGAAGGCGGCGGCCAGCTCCTGCGCACCCTTCTCGCCCGGTCCGCCCGGCGTCGTGCGGGTCCAAAGCTCGAGAGGCGCCTTGGAGTTCTGCTTGGCATCCACTCCCGCAGGCCCGGATGTACAGCTGGTGAGGATCAGGGCGGAGGCGAGGGCCCCGACACCGATCCATCGCGATCTTTGCATGACTACTCCTGTTTTCGCCGGATCGCAGTGGCCTGGAAAGCGCTTGCTGGGACGGTAACGGGGTCCGATTCGCCGGTCAATAGTCCGATGAATACAAGAGGTTTCAGCGGCCGACGAGAACACTCGTCCGGCGCGCTCCCGCACCGGCTCCACGTGATCCGACGGGCGGTAGAGACGGCCTGGCACCGGTGGATGGGCGCTTACGCGTGGATTTTGGGCATCGACGGGAACGGCGAGTAGTCGTCCGAGTCGAGAAGTTCGAGCAGTCAAGGTCACAGCGATGACATTTCAATGATCCGATGTATGGTTTCCGTGAGCTTCAGGCCGGACAACACCCGGGCCGGCCCGCGCCGAACCCGGGCCAGGCCGTACCAATCGCGACATTCAGTCAGACGTTTGCCACCGCATCCGAGCAGGGACCGCCGATCGTCCGGCTGTCGGTCCACCATCGGACAGGCCGAGGAGACCGACCCGCCATGAACGAACCGGCCACCGTACCGACAGCGCTGTTGGTCATGGAGGAAGCACGCCGGGCCGACGTCTACCCGCCCGAAGTACTGGCCGGGCTCGGCCGGCTCGTGCACTGGCAGGGTCCGCCCCTCACCCGGCAGGAGTTGGCCGCGGACCCGGATGTGCTGCGGGACGTCGACCTTCTGCTCACGGGCTGGGGTGCACCCGTCCTGGATGGCGCCCTCCTGTCACATGCCCCACGGCTGCGGGCGGTTCTCGTCGCGGCGGGATCCGTCCGGCATCTGACCACACCCGCCTTCTGGGGCCGCGGCATCCCGATCGTCTCGGCCGCCGCGGCCAATGCCGTTCCGGTGGCGGAGTTCACCCTCGCCCATGTCCTCCTCGGACTGAAGCAGGCCCACCACATCGCGCGGGAGGTGGCGCACAACCGCCGCTTCCCCACCAATCCCGACGTCCCGGGCGCCTACCGGTCACGGGTGGGCCTGTTGGGGCTCGGGCACATAGGCCGGCTGGTCGCCGCCCACTTGGCGCGCTTCGACGTCGAGGTGCTCGCCACGGATCCCATCGCCTCCTCGGACACCGCCGAGCGCGCGGGAGTCCGGCTGGTCTCCATCGACGAACTCTTCGCCGGCTGCCATGTCGTCAGCCTCCACGCGCCGCTGCTGCCCGAGACCCGCGGCTCGATCGGGGCACGGCTGCTGGGCTCCATGCGGCCGGGCGCGACACTGATCAACACCGCGCGGGGCGCGCTGATCGACGAGACCGCCGCCACGGAGGTCCTGCGGGCCAGGCCCGACCTCACCGCCGTACTCGACGTCACGCACCCCGAGCCCCCGGCCGCCGACTCGCCACTGTTCACCCTTCCCAACGTCGTTTTGACACCGCACCTGGCCGGCGCCATGGGCGCCGAACGCCACCGCCTCGGACAGCTCGTGCTCGAGGAAGTGCGCCGCTTCACCGAGGACCGGCCGCTTCGGCACGCGATCGACCCCGCCCACGCCGCGTCGTTGGCCTGACCGCGCGGTCGGGCACTGCCGGGCGCGGTCGGGTCGGGCACTGCCGGGCCCGGCCCGACCGCGCGTCAGGCCACCTTGCGCAGCCACTGCTCGACGCCCGCGATGTGCGCCGTCGACCACGCCCGCGCGGCCTCCGCGTCGCCGCTCTCCAGCGCGTCCACGATCGCCTGGTGCTCGCGCACCGTACGCTCCCACGAACCACTCTGGGTCAGGCCGCGCCAGTGCCGGGCGCGCATCGTGGGACTGGACAGCGAGTCCAGCAGCGAGCACAGCACGGGATTGCCGCTGAAGCCCGCGATCGCCTGGTGGAAGCGCAGATCCTGCTCGATCAGTTGCTCGGTGGTCGGCTGCGGCTCGTCGACCTGCGCGAGGCCGCGCAGCTCGGCGATCCCCGTGGCGTCGATCCGGGCCGCGGCGAGCGCGGTCGCGGCGGGTTCCAGGATCCGTCTGACCTGGAGGAAGTCGAGCACGCTCTTGTCGTGGTGGAAGTCCACGACGAACGCGATCGCGCCCATCAACAGGCCCGGTTCCAGACTGGTCACATATGTGCCGTCGCCCTGGCGTACGTCCAGGATCTGGATCAGCGACAACGCCTTGACCGCCTCGCGCAGCGAGTTGCGCGACAACCCCAGCTTGGTGGCCAGGTCCGCCTCTTTCGGAAGCTTGTCGCCGGGCCGCAGCTCCCCGGAGACGATCATCTCCTTGATCCTGTCGATGGCCTCGTCCGTCACAGCCATGCCGATGATCCTTCCAGAGGTCCGATGACTTCCAGTATGACGGCCGGGCGCACCGGAAAACAGGGCTGGTCGGACCGCCACCCATCGGCCGCTCGCGGCGTCGTTCCTACACCCTCGGGCCCTCAGCCATCCGATCTCCCGGGACCGTTCCGGGAACGGCTC
Organism: Embleya sp. NPDC055664; assembly: GCF_053618075.1. Taxonomy (NCBI): domain Bacteria; kingdom Bacillati; phylum Actinomycetota; class Actinomycetes; order Kitasatosporales; family Streptomycetaceae; genus Embleya; species Embleya sp. NPDC055664. Next base: position 109,135 of record NZ_JBSHGZ010000024.1, on the reverse strand, counting down.
CCGTCGACGGCGCCGGATGCGCGGAACCCGACACGGCGAACGAGGCCGCGGCGGGGGCCGCGGCCTCGTCTGGGGAACGGACGTCGGGTGCCTGTCGTCGGATGCCTATCGAGGTGCGTTCGGCATCACGGGCAGGTCGGGTCACCGGGCTGGGCCGGGACGCTCACCGCGTTCCAGGCGGCCTTGGTCTTGTTGAACAGGCCGCAGGTGGAGTCGAGCGCCTTGGCTGACTTCAGGGTCGCGGTGCGGTACTTCTTGTAGGTCATGCCGCTCGTCTTGAGCAACATGCCGCCGTAGAAGATCTTGCCCGCGGTCTGGATTCCGGCGCCCGTGAGTTGCGTGTTGTTGCAGGTCGGGCTGCTGGGCTTGCCGCCGCCGGGGTTCGTGCCCTCGGCGAGCAGGTAGAACCAGTGGTTCAGCGGCCCGGCCGCCGCGTGGGTCTCGGTGCCCGGGATCGAGGCGCTGTAGCAGTTCGGGTTGTTGCTGATCTGCGAGGGGTTGTACATGTTGCGGATCGGGCCGTTGCCGACCAGGTTGACCGTCTCGCCGACCAGGTAGTCCGGGCGGTCGTAGGGCGAGGGCTCGTTGGTGTACGCCTCGGTGAGCGCGCCGAAAATATCGCCGGTGCCTTCACCCAGACCGGCCTCGGAGCCGGCGCCGCCGGGGGTGAACTGGTCTATGCCGTGCCCGAATTCGTGGCCCACGACGTCCATGGACGCGATCCACTGGTTGCTCTGGTTGTGGCCGATCTGGATCTGCGAGCCGGTCCAGTAGGCGTTGACCGCGGGCAGCCCGACGCGGACCGGCCAGCTTCCGCCGGTGCCGTTGTGGCCGTTGCGGCCGAGCCAGTCGCGGAGCATGTTCCATTCCTTCTGCGCGGCCCACAGGGCGTCCACGCAGCCGGTCTCCTTGCTCGCGGCGTTGCCGTTGCCCCAGGTGTCGGTGGCCTTGGTGAAGACGCCGCCGTTGTAGTCGGAGCAGGACAGGCCGGGCCGGGTCAGGTCGGTCATCTTGTAGTTGCCGGCGCTGCCGCTGGTGGTGATCGTCAGCGGGTTGGGGCCGTTCCACTGGCTGGTGCCGGTGCCGCCCTTGACGTCGTCGTAGGAGTCGAGCAGCTGCCCCGAGCGGGCGTCGACGAAGACGTGCAGCCGACTGGGCGCGGTGTCGGTGTTGCCGATCAGCACGGTCTCCCAGGCCAGGTTCGCGCCACCCTCCCGGACCCGGACGACCAGGCGTCGAGAGTCGACCTTCTCGACGACCTTGAGCTGCGCACGCGAGACGTTCTCGGCCGCGTCCTTGCCGACCGTCGGCTTGACGGGGACGTCGATCCGCTGATCGGTGGCCGACTGGGCGGCCCGGACGGTGCCGTTGCCGTCGGCCAGTACCGCCGCGCTGCCGCCGACCACGGGCAGCCCGCGGTAGGTGCGCTCGTAGGCCACGGAGTACAGGTTGTCGACCCACGGGGTGACCTGCTGCCGCACGTAACTCTCGTCGGGGCCCTTGGCCAGGACGTCCAGGCCGCTCGCCGCGGCCCGGTCGGCGGCGGACACGGCCGCCGCCAATCCGGGCGCGGGCGGAGGCGTCGCCGCGTTCGACTGGGAGGTACCGACCACGAGGCCGGCGAGTAGGGCCAGGACCGACCCGACCGTCACCGTGCTGCGTTTCATCGAGGCTCCTTGGATGGAGGACAGGCCTCGACCACGAGTCCGACTCGCGCCGGCCCCGCGAGGTGAACGGAACCGACCGTCAGGTGCGTCGGGTTCGTGCCCGAGCGAACGAAACGCTCACACAGGCACAAGTCGACCGTCAATAAAACGCAACCGGCACGGCACAATCTGTCAAAAACCCCGCACCGGCCCCAACGACCCCCATCAACTACCCGCCCACAAAGCCGAGTCGACCCGAACGCCGACCCGAACGCGGCATGGCGTCAGGCGCCGGGGTCGGGTTTCGTGGGTTCGGGGAGATGGGCGCGGACCGCTTCCAGTTGTGCGGCGAATGCCAAACCCAGGAACAGCGCGATCGAGGTCAGGTAGGCCCACAGGATCAACGACACGAACGCGCTGAGCGGCCCGTACACCGAGTCGAACGAGCCGCTGAAGCGGACGTACAGGCCCAGCAGCCACGTCAGCAACACCCACAACGCCACGTACACCGCCGCCCCGAACGCCAGCCACGTGAAGCCGGGTTGGCGACGGCGCGGCGACCACCGGAACACCGCGGACGCCGAGAGCAGCGCGAGCACGATGCCCACCGGCCAACGCATCGTGTTCCCCAACGTTTGCTGGGTGTCGCTCCAGCCGTAGACGTCGCCGGCCGCTCCGACGATGTCGCGGCCGGCCACGGTCAGCAGTACGCCGAGACCGATCGGGATGCCCACCACGAGGGTCATCACCGCGGCGCGGCCGTACTTGCGCAGGAACGGGCGGTCGCGTTCCACGCCGTAGATCCGGTTGGCGCCCCGCTCGATCTGACTCATCGCCGTCGCGACGTTGACCAGCGCGAACAGCAGCCCCAGGGAGAGCGCTGCCGCGCTGCCCTCACCCGCGTCGCGCAGCGTGTCCTGCACGACGGCCGAACTGGGGCCGGTGGACAGCCGACCGAGGACCGACGAGACGAACATGCCGAATTTGTCCGTGTGCAAGACCCTGGACAGACCCACGACGGCGATCGCGAACGGCAGCACCGACAACACGGCCTGGAGCGCGAGCGCACGCGAGTGCGTGAACCCGTCCGCGTACCGAAAGCGGATGAACGCGTTCTTGACCAGCGTCCACCCGCCGTACCGACGCAGCGTCGCCCACGCCTCGTCGGCCGACAACTCCTCACCCTTCATGTCCCGCGTCTCCGGAACCCGCATCGCTGTGCCCATGGGCGACTTCTGCCCGACGACCGCGAATACAGCGCAAAAACCGAAGAGTTTCGGATCACCACCCCCTCCCGACAACTTCGCGAGCGGACCGGCACCGACGGCCGCCGCGATGTCGGTCGTGGTGGATGACTGTTTCGCTCACGGGGTGTGATGAAACGATGACGAGGCCTCCGGGTGCGGATTTCCGCGGTTCTACTGAGCTGCATGAACAGCCAGACCAATCCCTCTGTCCGTCGTCGGCGCGCCGTTCCGTTTTCCGTGGGAATCGCGCTCGCCGCTGCGATCGGCGTTCTCGGGCTCGGTGCCTGCGATGACTCGGACGACACGAGCAAGGCCACCGTGGGCCGGGCCGATTCGACCGCGTCCTCGGGCGGCGCCGGCCGGGAACCCTCCGGTGTCGGGAACAAGAACGCGAAGCTCGCCAAGTTGTTGTGGATGGGTGACTCCATCGGCGAAGTCGAGGCCCCCGCGCTGGGCGCGGCGATGAAGGCCGACGGCACCGAGTTCAAGTCGATCGCGGCTGCCGGTGGCGGTGGCGTCATCGGCGAGGTCGCCGAACCCACCTGGGACCAACTGCCCAAGGAACTCGGCTCCTTCAAGCCCAACGTCGTCGTCTACCAGATCACGACCTACGACTGGGGCAAGTCCGAGGAACAACGCGCGAGTTACGAACGACTGGTCAAGACGGTGACCGACGCGGGCGCCGAACTCGTCATCGTGTCCGCGCCGCCGTTCCGGATCGACGACTTCTACAAGCCGCACGAGGCCGAGATCAAGTCCGCCCCGAAGTCGGCCAAGGACGTGGCGGACAAGCATCCGGGCAAGGTGCACTTCCTCGACGCCGCGGCCCTGTGGGGCACCGACGGCGCCGCCGCCAAGGCGCAGCGCAGCGACGACGGCATCCACTCGTGTCAGCAGGGCGCTGCCGCGTTCGCCCACTGGTTGGGCAAGGAACTCGGCAGGCAGTACTCCTTCACACCGGCGGCGGCGGACCGCTGGGCCACCGGCGCGTGGACCGGCGACAAGGTGTACGCACGCCTCGGCTGCAAGTAGTCGACCCGGGGCGACGCGCTCGCCTCCCCCGGCCACATTCGATCGAGGGGCGGAACGGGCCCGGGCTCGTTCCGCCCCCGCGTCTTTCGGAGAACTACCCCATGCCTGCGCAGACTTCCCCTCGGCGTACCCATCGGCGGGTTCCTACGCCGTCCGCAACGCCCATGCCACCCACGCCGCCCGCGACGGCCGCGAATCCGCCCACCTCCGCCAGAGCGCACATCGGGCCACTGGACGGTCTGCGCGGTGTGGCCGTCGCGGCGGTACTGCTCTTTCACGCCGGAAACTTCGGCGGCGGCTTCCTGGGCGTCGACCTGTTCTTCGTGCTGTCCGGCTACCTGATCACCGGGCTGCTGCTCAAGGAGGCGGCGGCCCGCAACGGCCGCATCGACCTCGTCGCGTTCTGGGGCCGCCGGGCCCGCCGCCTCCTGCCCGCGCTCGCCGCCATGGTGTCCGGCACCCTGCTGTCGGTATGGGCATTCGGCTCGCCCGCGCTGCTTCGGAACGCGCTCGACGACGGCCCGTGGGTGGTGGCGAATCTCGCCAACTGGCACTACATCGCGGACCGAATGGGCTATTGGAACTCCGGCGACACCCGCGTCTTCAGCCATCTGTGGAGCATCGCCGTCGAGGAGCAGTTCTATCTGTTCTGGCCGCTGGTCCCGGTCCTGGTGGCCCGAGGCAGGCACGCGGGCCGCAACGTCGCCGTCGTCGCGGCGACGGGGGCCCTCGCCTCGCTCGTGCTGATGCTCCACCTCGCCGATCCGATCGACAGCACCCGAGTGTACGAAGGCACCGACACGCGCGCCTTCTCCCTGCTCCTGGGCGCGCTGATGGCCACCGGGCCGGCCACTCGCGCGGTGGCCCGACTGGGCGAGCGCCCGGCCGGATGGATCTCGCTCGCCCTGGTGTGCGGCATCGGCGCGTACTGGGTCTTGGCCGACGGAGAGGATTCCCCGTCACTGTTCCAGGGGGGAATGTTCCTGCACGCGCTGGCCGCCGCGGTCCTCGTCTCGTGCCTCACCCGGGCACCGGGCAGCCCCGTCGGCCGGGTCCTGGGCTGCGCCGCGATGCGCTGGACCGGTCTGATCTCGTACAGCCTCACCTGTGGCACTGGCCGGCTTATCTGCTGCTGGACAAGGAACGCCTCGGCTTCGCGGGCTGGGGACGGACCGCCGTCATCGTGGTCGTTTCCGTCGCCGCCGCCGTACTTTCCAAGCTCCTGGTGGAGGATCCGATCCGTTTCCGGGCCCGGTGGGCGCGTGGGCGCACCGGGGCCATTGCCCTGGTGGCCACGTTCGCCGCGATGGCCGCCCTGTGGGCGGTCGTACCGGAGCCGCACGGCGGGGCGGCCTCCGTGGATGTCACCCAACTGGTCGACGAATATTGACGGTTCCGGACACGACGACCGGTGATCGAAGCAGGTTCACGATTGCGGGAAGCTGTACCGGTAACCCTGCTCGTCGAACCACGCCAGGAGCTTCTCGAGGGCCTGGAAGGACTGTTCGCGATTGCCGCCCCCGTCGTGCATCAAAACGGTGGGACCCTTGGCCAGTTGTTGTTGGACGCGGGTGACGATGGTGTCGACTCCGGGGCGCTGGTAGTCGCTCGGGTCGACGTTCCAACCGAGGGGCCGCATGCCGTGATCGGCGGCGACCCGGCGGCTTTCCGGGGTGAACGCGCCACCGGGTGCGCGGTGGTACCAGATCCGTCGGCCTCCCGACGCCTGGTCGATCATGTTCTTGGCGTCGAGGATCTCCTGCGTCTGGTAGTCGACGGGCTTCTTGTCCATGCCGGTGTCGTGATGCACCGAGTGGTTGCACAGGCGGTGGCCGGCGTCGACGATCTTTCCGAGCAGTTCGGGGTTGGCCTTGGCGGCGGGTCCCAGGACGCAGAACACGGCCTTGGCGTTGTGCTTCTTCAGCAGATCCAGGAAGCGGGGCGTCCACACGGCGTCCGGGCCGTCGTCGAGAGTGAGGTCGACCGACTTGCCGCCGTCCTCCGAGTGCCGCGAGATCGATGGATCGACCTTGCCGCTCTCCGTCGAACGCGGGTCGGTCGGCGTTTCGGCATCGGCGGTGCCCGGCACCGGGCGGGCCGCCTGGTGGGTGTCGCCGACGCGTTGCCTCGCCGGTCCGTCGGAGCCGCCGGCGCAACTCGCGAGAGCCGCTGCGGTCACGACGAGGGCCATTGCCCCACCCACGCCCTTCGCCATGCCGCCGCGACGTATTCCACCGATCGTCATGGGTATTCCTGTCTCGATATCCCGGGTCCTGGTTCGACTGCTCGCCGAGCCAAACACGTTCGGGTATCGAAACCGGAGGCTGTCATCGTCTCGTCACATATCCCGCACGGAGCCGTCATCCCGGGACCATATGGTGGTCAACGAGGCTCTGAGCTGTACGAACAGGCGCCGGATTTGATACCCCGCAATCCGTCGTAAAGTCGAACGGCACCGCCGACTGCCACATAATCCATATGATCCGTCGGGACGACTCAGCAGGGAATTGTCACCACCATGCCACGCGTATTGCTTATCGAAGACGACCCCGCGGTCCAAAGAGGCGTCGCCATCGCACTGCGGCGACGCGGCCACGAGGTCGCCGTCGCGCCCACCGGGGAGGCCGGACTCGCCACGCTGGAGGACTTTCGCCCCGACCTCGTCCTGCTGGACCTGATGCTGCCGGGCATGAACGGCCTGGAGGTGTGCCGCCGGATCCGGGAGCGACACCAACTCCCGATCATCATCCTCACCGCGCGCGGCGACGACATGGACGTCGTGGTCGGCCTGGAGGCGGGCGCGGACGACTACGTCGTCAAACCGGCCGGCGGCGAGGTCCTGGGCGCCCGCGTCAAGGCGGCCCTGCGCCGCGCAGTTCCCGCCGACCCCGACGACCCCATCGCCGGGGACCCGATCGCGCCCCGGGTCGACCGGTACGGCGACCTGACGATCGACCGGGCCGCGCTCATCGTGTCCAAGAACGGAACCGAACTCACCCTCGCGCCCTCCGAACTCAAGCTGCTGCTGTACCTGTCCGCCTCCGCCGGGCGCGTGTACAGCCGCGACATCCTCCTCGAACGGGTCTGGGAGCACAGCTACGCCGGCGACGCCCGGCTGGTCGACGCGTGCGTGTTGCGCCTGCGCGGGAAGGTCGAGGACGACCCGCGCCGCCCCCGCTACGTGCAGACGGTTCGCGGATTCGGCTATCGCTTCGGTCCGCTGTGACCACGTCCACCGGGTCCACCGCGCGTTCCGCGCGCGGGGCGCCGCGCGCTCGCGGACGCCGGTTGTCGCTGCGTGGCCTGCGCCCCCGGCTGATCGTCGCGTTTGTCCTGGTCGCCGCGTTCAGCGCGCTGATCACCTCCGCGCTGACGTTCGACAAGGCCCGCGACGCGATCCTCGACCGCACCGAGGACGCCGCGACCGACGAACTGCGTGCCCAACTCGACGCGCGCGCACCCGATCTGGCGTATCCGCCCAGTGCCGAGAACCTGCTGGAGCTGACCGTACTGCTCAACCGCGCGGGCACCCCGCGCAACTGGCGCACGCACGTGTCGTACCAGGACGGCCCGCTCGTCCCCGCCGAGGCGCCGGGCGATCCGGGCGCGATCACCGCCGCCCTGCGATCCGCGGTGTTGCGGAAGAACGGCGCGGTGGCCCAGCGCGTCGCGCGGCCCGGCGGCCCGTGGCTGGTCGTCGGCATGCCGATCCTCCACGCGGGGCCCGAGAGCACCCCCACCCGGATCGTGGTGTACGCCGAAATGTCGCTGCGCGGCGAACAGGCCGACATCCACGCCCTGGTCACCGCGGCCCGCTACGGCGCGATCCCCGCCGTCGGACTCGCCCTCGTCCCGGCGCTCGTCGCCGCCGCACACGTGCTGCGCCCGGTACGGCGGCTGCGCGCGGGGGCGCACCGGATCACCGAGGGCGACCTCGACACCCGCATCCCCGTCCGCGGCAACGACGAACTTGCGGATCTGACCACGACGTTCAACACCATGGCCGACACCATCGAACGCGACGCCACCGAACTGCGCCGCCTCGAAGCCGGCGCCCGCCGGTTCGCCGCCGACGTCTCGCACGAACTGCGCACCCCCCTCGCGGCGATGGTCGCCGTCACCGAGGTCCTCGACGAGGACACCGCCCATCTGGACCCCGACACCTCCGAGGCACTGCGCCTGGTGGCCGAGGAGACCCGCAAACTCGCGCGCATGGTCGACGACCTCATGGAGATCTCCCGCTTCGACGCGGGCGCCGCGGTCCTGCACACCGACGAGGTCGACGTCGCCGGCTCGGTACGCCGAACCCTGCGCGCCCGCGGCTGGAGCGACCGGGTCGACACAGAACTCCCGGACGGGATCCGAGTCGTCCTGGACCCTCGACGCTTCGACGTCGCCCTCGCCAACCTGGTCGGCAACGCGCTGCGGCACGGCGGCGACCCCGTCCGGGTCGTGCTGCGCCGCGCCGACGACCGGGTCGCCGTCGATGTCGTCGACCACGGCCCCGGCCTCGATCCGGCCGTACTCGCGCACATCTTCGACCGCTTCTACAAGGCCGACTCGGCCCGGACCCGATCCGACGGCAGCGGCCTGGGACTTGCCATCGCGCGCGAGAACATCCACCTGCACGGCGGTACCCTGCGCGCGGCCTCCAGCGCGGGCGAGGGCACCGTGTTCACCATCGAACTCCCGCTCGTACCACCGGTCGTCGTGCCGGACACCCGACATCCGGAGGACCAGTGAAGCTCGCCATCACCGTGACCGCCGCCGTCATGGCCGCCCTCGTCGCCGGATGCGGCATCTCGACCACGACGCCACACGGAGTCGGCCCCCCGGCCAGGGGCGTTCCCCAGGTCGGCGCCGCCCCCGACCGCACGCGCCTGTTCTTCTCGACCTCCGACGGTGTCCGAGCCGTGTCCCGACCCACCGACACGTCCCTCGACCCCGGCCAGGCGATCGCGTTGCTCCTGAAGGGACCGACCGAGGCCGAACAGCGGCGGGGATTTACGACCGCCCTGGCGGAGGTGGCCGGCCGGGTCGACGTCGACACCGGAGACGGCAGCGTCACGCTCACGCTGCCGCTCGACGCCGGCCGCGTGCCGGTGGACGCGATCCATCAACTCACCTGCACCGCGGCCAACGCCCGCGTTCCGGGCGGCCAAGCCGCCACCGACGTCGACGTCAACTTTCGCGAACTCGGCAAGCCGGGCGTGTGGGGCCCGCTGCACTGCGACATCGCCGGCTACAACGCGCAGCCCGAACGGCCCACTGCCCCGGCGAGCCGATCCGGCTGAACCTCGGGCCGGGGGCCCGGGCGGGTCACCATGTCGCCATAGAACGGACAGCGGCCGTGAACCGGCAATCCGCATGGGGAGATACCCACACCTGCCTCCCCTCGGCACGCAACGATGGTGTCGATCGAAACGGGGGTCGTGTGCGGATCGTGCGCGCGGCGCCTCCGACAGGCGCCGTACGGAGAGGACGTGGCGGGCGATGGGCTTACAACCGGTGAGAGTGGCGGCCGGATGTCTGGTGGTGGTCGTACTCATGGGGCTAACGGTCGGGTGCGGTGGTTCCCCGCCCACGCGGCGCCCGTTGCCCGCGGCGGTTGTCGGAGCGCCGGCGGCGACACCACCCGCCACGCCGCCGGCCGCGCCGCCGCCCGCGTGCGATCCGTGGGCCAGTCTGCGGCCGACGAACGCCGACGACGGGCAGGCGATCGCCCGGATCCGGCAGCGCGGACTCCTGGTCGCGGGCGTCGATCTCAACAGTTACCTGTGGGGGTCCGTCGACCCGGCGACGGGCGAGGTCGTCGGGTTCGACATCGACATCGTGTGGGCGATCGCCCGCGGGATCCTGGGCCCGGGCGCCCGGGTCAAGTTCGTGACCATGTCCCCCGACCAGCGGGTACCGCGGCTCCGGGCAGGGGACGTCGACGTGATGGTGCGGACGATGACCATCACGTGTCAACGCAAGACCGAAGTGGCCTTCTCCACCGTCTACTTCCGCAGCGGCCAGCAACTCGTGGTACCCAAGGGATCGCCCGTGCAGGCATTCGACGCGTCGCTGCGCGGACGGCGGGTGTGCGTGGGCGCCGGCACCACGGCCGTGGACGTGCTGGCACAGGCCAACCTCGGTGCGATCGTCGACCTCTCCGACAACCATCTCGACTGCCTGGTGCGCCTACAGGAGGGTCGGACCGACGCGATCCTCACACACGGTTCACTCGCCGCGGGACTCGCCGCACAGGACCCGATGATCCGCGTATTGGAACCACGCCTGGACGAAACGCTGTACGGCGTCGCGATGAACCTCAACGACACCGACCTCGTCCGCCGGGTCAACGCGATCCTGGAGAACTACCGCGCAGGCGGCCCGAACAGCCCATGGATGGTCTCCTACCGAAAGTGGCTGGCCGCGAACCTCTCCGACCCCACCGCGGCTGCACCCCCCGCCCGCTACGTGGACTGAGCGGCGGGCCGCGAGGTCGACCACCTCACGGCCCGCCGCCCGGGCATCTCGCCTCACCCAACGGGTCGTCAGCCCGCGATCTCGGCCACCTTGGACAGCTGGCCGGTGATCATCGCGGACGGCACCTCGGCCGGGCCGGCCTGTGCGAACGACGCCATCTGCATGGCGACGTTGCCCTTCACGGCCACCACGAGGTAGGCGTACAGGCGTCCGTTCGTGGGGTGGTCGTCGCGCATCCGAAACGCCACGGTGTCCGCGCCGTTGCGTCCGACGGAGACCTCGGTGATCGTGTACCGGTCGACCGTGCCGTCGTCGTTGGTCTCGGAGAACGACGAGCAGACCTTGAGCGCCGCGACGTACGCGTCGAACTCCTGCTTCAGCACCGCGTGTCGGCCGCTCGACAGTTCGGTGACCACACCCTCGGTGGGTTGTACGGTCGCGTCGAGGGTCGTCTTGCGATACTTCTGCTGAATCGCGGCGGTGCGCTGGTCCAGTGAGGTGTCCATCAAGGGTGCACAACGCGGGTCGGACAGTCGGGGTGCGGCCTCGGGCGTCGCGGGTTCCGGGGCCTCGGCCGAGTACTCCGCCGGAATCTCCTGCGCGTTGAGCAGGGCCGCCGTCAGTGTGTCGGCGGTCGGCATCGTCCTGCTCTCGGCGCTCTGCGTGGCCGAAGGCTTGGCCGTGGGCCGCACCGGCTCGGACGGGGAACTCCCCGTGTCCGGAGGCATCTTGTCGAGCCGGGAGAGCTGGGCGCTCACGAACGGGCCGGTATCGGCGGGGTCGCCCTTGCCCGGCGTCGCGAACGACGTGACGGCGAGACCGGTGGTGCCCCGGAGAACCAGGGTGTTGACGGCGGTGCCGAGCAGTCGGCCGTTGCCGGAAACCGCGACCTTGTACGAGACGCTGTCCTTGCCCCGCACGCCGACCTTGACGTCGGTCACGGCGAAGGTCGTGACGTCGCCGCCTTCGGTGAGTGTGTAGTGCGCGCAGGAACTCAGCGCCTTGATCCCGTCGTCGAGTTGCTTTTGCAGCACATCGCGCGGCGCGCTGGACAGGCTCACCCGCACCGAGTCGTCCGACTCCGGGTCCGCGGGAGCGAGGGCGTACGACCGCTCGGCGTGGCCGACCGGGTGCGACGTGCCGCCGCTGCCGAGCGCCACACATTCGGCGGGGCTGACCACCTGGCCCGGCTTGTCCGGTGACCGTTCGTTCGACACCTTGCCGCCGCCGTATCCGGCGGGGAGGTCCTTGCCGTCGATGAGGACCGCGGACAACTGCCGGTCCGTCGCCGGGGTCGCGTTCTTGTCCCCCTTGCCGCTGTCGGCGGATGTCGAAGCGGACACGGACGGCTCGTCCTTGGCGTCGCCGCCCGACTTTTCGCAGGCCGTAAGGCCGAAGAGCGCGAGCGCGGTCAGCGGTACAACAACTTTGGTCGCAGCGCGACGCGGCATGGTGATACGCACCGTGAACCCCCCAGTTCGGTGTCTGTCGCGGACCACGACGCCGCCGTGTATGTGACGCGGGTACCCGTAACCCCCCTGGTGCCGGGTACCCGACGGCGGCGCCGTGCTTGTGATCACGACCCTAAAGCCGCGAACCGCGCTCGCCGGCCGCTGTTACCGGAACGGCACGATCCGGGGACACATGTGACATCCGGGCCCCGCGGCCGCACGCTGCCCGCGGGGCGTCACCCGGCCGGGGTTTCGGGGGTGGCCTCGTGCAGCACCCGGAGCAGTTCCGTCAGGAACTCCTTGGGGCGCTCGATGTGCACGCTGTGGCCCGCGCCCTCGATCACCGCCTCCCGGACCGGGCCGCCGGCCGCCGCGTAGCGGGCCAGGACGGCGCGGGTCTGGGCAATCATCGGCTGGGCCGGGCAGTGCTCCGCGCCGGGCCAGCCGGGAACGGCGCCCAGTGCGCCCAGGTGGGCCAGGTCGAAGAGCGAGGTGTCCGAGACGATCACGTCGGCCGAGCCCCGCAGCCACAACACCGGGGGCCGGGCCTCGGCGAGTTCCAGGTCGTCGATCCGAAAGTGCGTCGGCGCCAGGCAGTTGAGCACGCCGCGGTCGCCCGGAGCCAGGCCCGGCCAGACCTCGCTGGTGCGGGAGTCGCCGGGGTAGTGGTCGTCGCCGACCCGGGTGGTGAGCATCGAGGCGACATAGGCGTCGGCCGGCTCCACGGGCGCATTGACGTAGCACGCGTCGAACACCGCGCGGGGTGACAGCGGTGACTCCCCGCCGGTCTCGCCGGCCGCCAGCAACCGCACGAACTCCGGGTTCGCGGCGCCGCCGCCGGAGCCCGCGCCGTCCGGGCTGTTCAGCCGGCCGTCGATCCCGTGCGTGCCGCCGAACCCGTACGGCGAGACCGGGTTGACCAGGGTCACCGAGCGCAACCGCTCGGCGTGGTCCCGCAGTTGTTGCAGGACCACGCCTCCGCCCAGGCTCCAGCCGACCAGGTGTACCCGGCCCAGGTCGAGCGCCTCGATCAACGCGCTCAGATCGTCGCTGTAGTCGCGCAGGCCGCGGGTCGCGTCCACCGGCAGCGGGTCGGTGTCGCCGAAGCCGCGCAGGTCGAGCGCGATCGGCCGGTAGTGCGCGGGCAGTTCGAGCATCGCCTGTCGCCAAAAGAGCGAGGACGACACGTTGCCGTGCACGAAGACCACCGGCTCACCGGAACGTCCTTCAATCTGCAGGCAGTTGACGGTGAGCCGGGAGGTCGCGATCCGACCGGCGGCGATGGTGGGCAGCAGCATCCTTGATTCCTTCAGTCGAGCCAGCCGGCGACCTTGGCCGCGACCGTGGTGTTCCAGCCGAGTTCGAGGTGGTTGGCGCCGGCGACCAGCGCGGTCCCGCCGACCGTACCGACTCCGGTGGTGTCCAGGGCACTGGAGACGAAGACCACGCCGTCGCTGGGCCCTCGGTTCTCGTTGAAGATGCCGAGGATGCTCGGTGTACCGCCGGCCAGCAGGAAGGTGCGGACCTGGGCGGGGATGCCGGCCTGGTGCAGCGGTGTGATCAACGAGCCCGCGGCGATGGCGGGTTGGATGCCGGTGCCGTCGGTGTAGAACCCCTGGCCGCCGTAGTACGTGGTGTACCAGTCCTGTTGGCTCTGGTCGACCCCGTACGTACCGTCCCAGCGGGCCAACATCTGCCGCTGCCCCGGGTAGTCGTCGTAGCCGCCGGTCGGGGTGAACGCGTACTCCGGGTGTGCCTGATACGTCCCGTAGCACGTCATGCGCAGGTGCGGCGAGGGCGCGTTGACCTTGCCGCCGCACTCCGGCCAGATGCTGAAATCGTGCGCCCAGCCGTGCGCGAAGGGGTAGTCGTAGCCGCCGTTGGGGCCGCCCAGGGTGACCAGCCGCCGTACGTCGCCGGCGTACGGCCGCCCCCAGGAGGGCTTGACCGAGGAGACGTACGCCCTGGTGGACATCTCGCCCTTGCTCCAGCCGACCAGATCCACCTGGGGAACGCCCAACCGGGCGCGGATCAACGCGACCGCGTCGCCCACCTCCTGAGCCTGCATCAGGTTGTCGCCCTGCTTGTGCGCGAAGCCGATGGCGAAGACCCGGTATCCCCGCGTGGAGAGGTACTGCATCAGACCGGTGTTCGGGCAGGACGCCGTCCCGCACCCGTAGCCGCCCGACTCGCCCGGGTTGGCCCAGGCCCGGTCCGGGTTGTCGTTGGCGCCGTGCACCAGCAGCACCGGCACCTGGTGTGCGCCGCTGTTCCAGCCGGGCGCGGAGTAGAGCAGGAAGCGCCCGGAATACGGCTGCTTCACCCCGCCGAAGAAGGTCAGGCGCTGACCGTCCTGGTCACCGCGACCGTCCGGCGGGTACTGCTCCTGGTGGAAACCGGCGGTGGTGTCGAGATAACGCTCGACGCGCTCCCAGCCGTTGGCCGGCGAGGTGTAGCTCGCCTCCATCGTGAGGTAGGCCGGCGCCGCGGCCGAGGCGGCCGGCGCTGCGACGAGCCCGGTCAGCAGCGCGAGCAACACCGCGAGAATCCAGCCGCCCGACTTCCGCACCATCGTCAACTCCTCCGCCCGGCGGGCCCGGAGCGGCCCGCCCCGACACGGTAGGCGGGACACGTGGGCCGGGCCCATGAGGATGGCCCACACGACGAGCGGCCGGAGGTGTGGGTCACACCCCTGGTCCGGGGTCGACCGAGCGACGACGTACCGGTCCGTGCGCCGGTGCAATCGCCGTGCGCCGGCGGCCGATCCGGCGGCCGGTGTGCTCCGCGACCATGCCCGGGCGCCGACATGTGTGGCTCGTCGCCATGGACGACATCCGGGTACGCCCGTACCGTCGTGCGGATGCGCGGCGCTCCGGCGCGGCGCCCCGGCATGGCGCTCCCGCGCGGTACGGGCGTATCCCACCACTCTCCGAAGGAGCCGGCGATGGCGGACACCACGGAAGGCGGCGCCGTGCGCGTCGACACCGGCCGCACGGTCCACGTGCCGGGAGCCGAACGCCAACAGGTCGTGCCCCTCGCGGATTTGACCACCGTCGGCACCGCCGTCACGGGGCACACCGTCCTCGCGGACTGGGAAAACCTGCACGCGTCCGGGACCCCACGGCCCGAACGTCCGGTGCCGGGGCTGCAGATCGACGGCTGCTTCCCCGCCGAGACCCGGCTGAATCCCCATCACGGTTGGCACCACGACGCGCAGTTCGTACTGCGCCTCCCCGACGACTGGAACGGCAAACTGGTCGTCACCGCCGCCCCGGGGATCCGCCGCCAATACGCCACCGACCGCATCATCGCCGACGGGGCGCTGGCCGCCGGCTATGCCTACGCGGCCACCGACAAGGGCAACTCCGGCCCCGACTTCCACACCGCGGGGCGCCGCCCCGGCGACGCGCTCGTCGACTGGTCCCGGCGCCTGTACGAACTCGCCGTAGCCGCACGCCTGGTGGTGCGCCGCCACTACGGCACGGAGGCGCACCGCACCTACGTCACCGGGATCTCCAACGGCGGCTACCTGACGCGCGCTCAGCTGGAGCGGCACCCGGACCTGTACGACGGCGGCGTGGACTGGGAGGGCCCGCTGTGGTTGGCCGAAGGACCCAACCTGTTCACCTACCTGCCGACGGCCCTGGCCCACTATCCGCGCTACCGGGACGGCGGTGATCCGGACGCGGCGGCACGGCTGATCGACGCGGGGCTGCCGGCCGGCTCGGAGTTCCTGTGGGACATCCACCACCGGACCTACTGGGATGCCACCCAACGCACATACCGGGCCGTCTTCGACCCGCACCACCCCGGCCCGGGTCTACCGCCCGCCGGAGTCCCCTTCGCCGGCCCCGGCGAAGCGGGCAGCGACGCCGACTACGACTACCCGAACCGCCCCCGCGCCGTACACGAGGCCGTCGCCCGGGTCGCGCTCACCGGGGCGATCGGCAAGCCGCTGCTCTCCCTGCACGGGACCCTCGACGCGTTCCTGCCCATCACGCTGCACTCCGACCGCTACGCCGACCTCGTCGCCGCCGCCGGTCGCGGCCGGCTGCACCGCCAGTACCGCATCGAAGGCGGCAACCACGTCGACGGGTTCTGCGACCTCTTCCCCGCTCGGCTGCGTCCGCTCCTACCCGCGTACCGCACCGTGTTCAAGGCCCTCGAAGACTGGGTCGAACACGGCACGAACCCGCCGTCGAACCGCACGGTGGCCTGGAACGACGACGTCGACGACGGCGACATCGGCACGTGGTGACCCCCGGTCGGGGCCGCTCGATACGCGCCGGGCGACACCGCCGCATCCGCAGGCCCGACATGGCGCCTCGGCCCACGGCACACCCCACGACCATGGCGACGGACTCCATGTGCCCGCAGGCTCGCCTTTCCTACGATATGGCCATGGCAACCAGTGCGATCACCGGCGACCTCTCGCCCACTCCCCCCGACGACCCCTTCCTCGCCGGACGCGTCGTGTTGGTGACCGGGGCGGCGAGCGGGATCGGACGCGCCTGCGCCCTCGCGTTCGCCGCCGCCGGCGCACACGTGCACGTCGTGGACATCGCAGCCGACGCGGCCGAGGCGGTGGCCGAGGAGATCGGCGGCACCGCGCACGGGACCGATCTGGCCGACCCGGATGCCGTGGACGCCCTGCCGACCCGGGTCGACATCGTGGTCAACAACGCCGGTCTGCAACACGTGGCGCCGATCCAGGAGTTCCCCCTCGAACGGTTCGCCCTCATCCACAAGGTGATGGTGGAGGCGCCGTTTCGCATCATGCGCCGCGTCCTGCCGCACATGTACGCGCGGAACTGGGGGCGCATCGTCAACATCTCCTCGGTGCACGGTCTGCGGGCGAGCGCGTTCAAGTCGGCGTATGTGAGCGCCAAGCACGCCCTGGAGGGGCTGAGCAAAGTAGCCGCCCTGGAGGGCGCCCCGCACGGGGTGACCAGCAACTGCGTGTGCCCCGGCTACGTCCGCACGCCGCTGATCGAGGGCCAGATCGCCGCCCAGGCCGCCGCGCACGGAATCCCCGCCGACGACGTCGTCCGCGACATCCTGCTGGAACGCACGGCGATCAAACGGCTGATCGAGCCCGAGGAGGTCGCCGCGGCGGCCCTGTACCTGTGCGGACCGCACGCCCGCCACGTCACCGGCACGTCCTTCGTCCTCGACGGCGGCTGGACCGCACACTGACTCGCACGGCGAACGGACGGACGGACCACCATGGCAGAGCAACACCCCACGCGACCCGCGCGGTTCGCCCGGGATCTCCTCGACCTCCTCTCCGCGGACGCGACCGCCGAGGACTTCCGGGCCCTGGCCGCGCAGGCCCGCGCGGCCGGTGCCGCGCCCGACGATCTCGCGGACCTCGACGACGCCACGGCGAAGGCCCTGCGCATCCGTGGCACGCTGCGTGAACACCGGCGTCGGGAGCGGGAGTTGACCGCGCTGTTCGACACCGCGAGCGACCTGGCGGCGCTGCGCGACCTGGACTCGGTGCTGCGCTCGATCGTCCGACGGGCGCGGATGTTGCTGGGCACCGACACCGCGTACCTCACCCTGCCCGACGAGGAGGCCGGCGACACCTACATGCGGGTGACCGACGGATCGGTCTCCCCGATCTTCCAGGCCCTGCGCCTGGGCCTCGGGGACGGCCTCGGCGGCCTCGTCGCACAGACCGCGCGACCGTACGCGACCCCCGACTACCGCACGGACACCCGTTTCCGGCACGTCGATCGGGTCGACGAGGGCGTACTCGACGAGGGTCTGGTCGCCATCCTCGGCGTGCCCCTCCTGCTGGGTTCCACGCGCGGGGACGGGGGCAAGGTCGTCGGTGTCCTGATGGCGGCCGACCGGGCGCCGCGCACGTTCGGCGGCGACGAAGTGGCGCTGATGAGTTCGCTGGCCACGCACGCCGCCATCGCCATCGACACCGCGCGCGCCATGGCCGACACCCGTGCGGCGCTCACGGAACTGGCCGAGGCGAACACCGTGATCCGGGCCCACGCCAACGCGGTGCAGCGCGCCGAGGAGGCGCACGACAAACTCACCGATCTGGTGCTGCGCGGCGGCGACCTGCCGGACGTGGCCGCCGCGGTCGCCGAACTCCTCGGCGGGGCGGTCGCCATCCACGACACCGCCGGCCTGGACCTGACCGGCACCACGACGGACGACGGCTCCACCCCGCTCGACGGTGCCGAACTGGTCCGCGCCGCCGAGGAGTCGCACGCGCTCGGACGCGCGGTGGCGTGGCACGGCGGGTGGGTCTGCGCCGTCCTGGCCGGGCCCGAGGCGCTCGGCAGCCTGGTGCTGCGTCGCGCCGATCTCGACGACGCCGACCGGCACGTCTTCGAGCGGGCCGGCGTCGTGGCCGCGCTCCTGCTGCTGCTGCGCCGCTCGGTCGCGGAGACGGAGAACCGGGTCCGCGGCGAGTTGCTGGCCGACCTGCTGACCGATCCCGACCGCGATCCCGTGACGCTGTCGGCCCGGGCGCGGCGTTCCGGGATCGACCTCGACCGCCCCCACCTGGTCCTCGTCGCCGACACCGCGACGTCGGGCCGGGAGCGGCTCGCGGCGCGCGCCCGGCAATACCTGTTCGCGGGCAGCGGCGTGACCGCGCAGCACGCCGGGTCCACGGTGTTGCTCCTGCCGGACGACGGCACACCGCCCGGCGAGGCGGCCCGACGCGCCGCGAGCCGGCTCGGGGTACGTATCGGAGCGCCGGTCACCGTCGCCGCGGCGGGTCCCGCCGTCGGTGCGCGCGGCATCGCCGCGGCCCACGCCGAGGCGGCCCGCTGCCTGCGCGCCCTGATCGTGCTGGGCCGCACCGGCGACGGCGCGTGCGCCGCGGAGCTGGGGTTCCTGGGCGTCGTACTCGGCGGCCGGCAGGACGTCGACACGTTCGTCGGCGACGCGTTGGGCCCGCTGCTGGCGTACGACGCGCGGCGCGGCACGGAGCTGGTGCGCACGCTCCGGGTCTACTTCGCGTGCGGCGGCAGCCTGACCCGCGCCAAGGACGAACTGCACATCCACGTCAACACGGTCGTACAACGCCTGGACCGCGTCGAAGCCCTCCTGGGCCCGGACTGGAACGGGCCGCAGCAGGCACTCGAACTGCAACTCGCCCTGCGCCTGCACCAACTCACCGAACGCCCGCCGGCGGTCGTCACCGAGAGCTGCGCTCCCCCACCCCCGGGTCGATGATGTGAGATGGGCGCGCGACGCCCTTCCGTATCCCACACCGAGGAGGCGGCAGCATGACTGCCACGAACGACCCGTACCACGACGAGACGGCCTTGCCGCACGAAACCGCCGCCGCGGACGAACACCGCCGCGTCGCGGGCGTGTTCACCGAGCGGGTACACGGCGTGCCGGCCGCCGCGTGGGACAACCCGGCACCGTGCGAGGGGTGGACCGCCCGGGACGTGGTGCGCCATCTGGTCGAGTGGTTCCCGGCGTTTCTCCGATCGGGCGCCGGGATCGAACTGCCGAAGGGGCCGCCGGTGGACGACGACCCGGAGGCCGCCTGGACCGTGCACAACGAGGCGGTGCAGGCCCTCCTCGACGACCCCGCCACCACCGGCAAGATGTTGGTGAACCCGAATATCGGCGAACTGCCGCTGAGCGAGGCGATCGACCGGTTCTATACGGTCGACGTCTTCATGCACACCTGGGACCTGGCCCGGGCGACCGGCCAGGACGAGCGGCTGGACCAGGCCACGTGCGCCCGGCTCCTGGAAGGGATGTTGCCGCTCGACGAAGTCCTGCGCGGCAGCGGCCACTACGGCCCCCGGGTCGAGGTCCCGGAGGACGCCGACGCACAAACCCGCCTGCTCGCCTTCATCGGCCGCACCCCCTGACTCCCGCCGCCGCTGCGCGGGGGCGGGAGTCGGGTCTCGGGCCGGGAGTCAGGTCTCCGGGGGTTGTCAGACCTTCGACGAGACGGCGGCGACCGCCGGGTCGGTGGTCCCCGCACCGCGCTTCGGCGCGACCTTGCGGGCGTCTCGGCGGCGGGACATCGTGGCGCGGGGGCGGGGGATCGCGGCCGGGCCGGGGAGCGCGAAGCTCCGGGTCGAGACCTGAAAACCGTTGACGCACAGGACTTCGAGCCGGGCGCCCACCCCCACGGCGTCGGGCAGTTCCATGGTCGTGGTCGAACGTCCGCCCGGTTCCAACCGGAAGTGCTCCCCGGGCGACGGCTTCACCGGGCCGCCCTCCACGTCGCCGGGAGCGAACCGGAGGTGCATCGCGGTCGGGGCCACGGCCCGCGGGTCCGCGACCGTCGCGATCTCCAGGACGGCGGAGCCCGAACGGGCGACCAGGCGGACGTCGATCTCGGGGCCGGGTTCGCCGTAAGGGTTATGGGCGGTTCGACCACACGGGTCGCAGGACACGGTGACCCGGTCCATGACGCCCGGGTACAGGCTGGTGTACACCACACGCTCGCCGTCGTTCCCGCAGCGAGCGCAGGGTTTGGCGGGGCCGACCCGTACGACCTGGTGGGTCGCGATCAGCGCGTCGCAGAGGTGGTCGAACCAGCCCGGGTGCTCGATCAGGCGAGCCAGCGCGTGCGTCCAGCGCGACGCGTGCTCGCTCACCTCCCGCGCGAGCGCGGCACCCGTCGGGTCCGTGGCACCGCCGGCGGTGGCACCGGCGTCACCGGCGCGTACGGCCGCGAGGATCGAGGCCTGTGCCTCGTCGTTGTGCAGGCGCATCGCACGCAGCGATCTGGCGCCCGGAGCCGTCGTGCGGCTCCGGAGTTGCGCGTCCAGGTAGTGGTGGATCCGGTCCACCGTCGCGATGTCCTCCAGCCACGAGGCGATCCGTGTGGTGGATGTCGCGATCGTGACAGACTCGCCATTGAGCCTGTCACCGTGATGAGTGACGGTCACCTGTTCCTCCGAGGATGAGGCTCGGGCCATTGCCCGGCCGAGTACTCGGAACCTGTCCACGCTTCGACGACGCTGTCGAAACGACAGGCCCCGAAATCCGGTTCACCACGGGTGCGGTTCCCCGGTGGGGCTGACCAACCCCGCCGACAATTTTCCGCTCGTGTCGCGCCGTTGCCTAGTGGTTCAGGTGGCGAGACTGCGAGGGTGGGGCCGACAATCTCGGGGCCTGCGTAACGGGAAGCGAGCCGTTCCGGATGGATGAATCACCCAATTCGGCTCATGGGCGGGGCCACGGGTTGGGCGAGCACGTGGCGCTGCCGGTGACGAGGGTCAACGTCTGCTGCATCATCACCGGCGCGGGTGCGCCCGACCGGTCACACGTCTCGTGCATGTGACCGAGGCGATGGCCGACTTCGTGGTTGATCAGCATGCGTCGGTAGTTCGCCAGGTCGTCGCCGTACGTCGTGGATCCCGTCGCCCACCGCCACGCGTTGATCATCACCCGCCGGGTGGAGGCGACGTTGCACGAGACACGTTGTTCGCCGGTGTCCAGGCCGTCCTTGGCGCACCACGTGTTGACGGTTCCGGTACTGGCGAGGGTCACGACGAAGTCGGAGTCGCCCGAACCCACCCGTTCCAGGGCGATGGTCCCGTCGCCACCCCAACTGTGCGTGTCGTTGAGCGTCTCGTGCACGGCGCGCGCGAAGTATGTGGCGTCGATCGACAGGCCCTCCTCGATCTGTATGCGATAGCGCAGTACGCGTGTCCCGCCCCTGGCCTCGTCGTGGCCCGGAACGGTACGGAACCGTCCCGAGAGCGCGAGGTCGGCCGGTATCTCCGAGCGTGCCGCGAGCCACTCCTCGTACGGGCGGGTATCCGCGGCGCCGGTGACGTACTTCTCATCCTTGTCGTCTTTTTTGTCCGAGAGTCGGCAGCCGGCAGTCGCCAGGAGCAGGCCGGACGCCAGGAGGGCGGCGAGGATCGACTTGAGGGCCGAGTTCACGATGGGTCGGGCTTCCCGTCTGTCGTGGTGAGCACGGACATCGCGCTCCACAGGATCATCCGCATCCACGTCGAAGGACGCCATGACCGAAGCCACAACGACCGGATCGACGGAACTCCGGCCGACACCGGTGCGATTCTTTTCCTGGCCATAACATCACCAAAAGGGGAGATTGCTATTACCCGTGGAATCCGACGTTGGGGATCCTGGTATCCCCTGTACCCCACGCGTGAGATATCGCGTGTCGTCGGAAACGAGGAACTTTGCGAATAACCAGGATCGTCCCCGCCCTCTTGGCCGCATTGCTCATGGTGCTCACCCTCGACGCCACCGCCACCGCCTCCCCCGCTCCGGTCGAGGTTTCCAACGAGAACCCGTCGGCCGAAGGTCCCCGGCCGATCATCGGTGGCGGATACGCACAGAACGCCCCATGGGCGGCCCGCCTGTTCTCCGCCGGCAGGCAGACCTGTACCTCGACCATCATCGCCCCCACCTGGATCCTGACCGCCAAACACTGCGTCAGCGGTGGGCAGTTGACGTTCCGGATCGGCAGCCTCGACCAGAGTTCCGGCGGCACCGTGGCCAACGGCGCCCAGACCTACACCAATCCGTCGGCGGACCTGGCTCTGGTACGCCTGGACCGCTCCGTCTCGGCGACCTACTCCCGGCTGGGCCAGCCCGGATCGGTGACGGTGGGTCAGAGCGTCCAGGTCTACGGCTGGGGCGCGACGTCCCGGTGCGGCCAGGAGATCAACTGCCAGTCGCAGTTCCTGAAAGTCGCCAACGTGACCGTCACCGGCGGTTGCCGCGACGCGTACAACGGCTCGGCGATCTGCGCCGGTTACGGCAACGGCATCACCGCGGGCGGCGATTCGGGTGGTCCGATGAACGCGAACGGCATTCAGGTCGGCGTCGCCTCCACCAGCGACCGACAGAGCACCACCGCGTACACGAACGTGACCGCGTACCGCACATGGATCCAGTCCGTCGCGGGCGTCTGACCGAATAGCCGTCGCCCCGAGCCCGAACCCGCCTCCCCCGACTGACCCGAAGCCACGCTCTGACGGGGCCTCAGTCGCCGTGGGCGACGGGTTCGGGATCGGCGTCGAGCGCGTCGAGCACCGCGTCGCCGTGCGCCCTGGCCCACTCGGTCAGCATGTGGATCGGATCGATCAGCGTCGCCCCGAGCGGGGTCAACTCGTACTCGACCCGCGGCGGCACCTCGGCATGGGCGTGGCGTCGAACGAGCCCGTGTGCCTGGAGCCGTCGGAGCGTCTGGGTGAGCACCTTGCGGGAGATCCCACCGATCAGCCCGACCAACTCCCCATGACGCACCGGGCCCCTGCTCAGGCCGTAGAGCACGACCACCGTCCACTTGTCGGCGATCAACTCGACCGCCAGCCGCCCCGGACAGTCGGCGAGGAAGGGATCGCCGGCACCGAATCCGCTCATGGCCCCCAAGGTACCTGCCGGTACCCATCAAAAACCTAGCCTGGATCTCTCCCCCTTCCTCACATCAGGAGAGCCATGCGAGTCGTCACCCAACACACCCTCGGCGGCCCCGAGGTCCTCACCGTCGTGGACGCACCCGAACCCCGCCCGCTGCCGACCGAGGTCCTGGTCCGCGTCAAGGCCATCGGCCTGAACCCGCTGGAGGCGCGCCTGCGTGCGGGCGAGTTCCCGCTGCTCGGCCGGCCACCGTTCGTCCTGGGCTGGGACATCAGCGGGGTGGTCGAGGAGGGCCCGCTGACGTGGCGGTTCCGGCCCGGCGACGAGGTGTTCGGGATGCCCCTGTTCCCGCGCGCGGCGAACGCGTACGCCGAGGTGGTCGCCGCCCCGGCCCTGCACCTGGCCCACAAGCCGCCGTCGCTCTCGCACATCGAGGCGGCGGCACTGCCGATCGCCGGACTCACGGCCTGGCAGGGCCTCGTCGACCTCGCCGCCGTGACCGAGGGCCACCGCGTCCTGATCCACGGCGGAGGCGGCGGAGTCGGCCACATCGCGATCCAGATCGCAAAAGCACGCGGCGCACACGTGATCACCACCGCCGGCCCGAACAAGCGGAACTTCGTCGAGGCGCTGGGCGCCGACGAGGTAATCGACTACACCACCGTCGACTTCACCAAGGCCGCCCGCGACATCGACGTCGTTCTCGACACGATCGGCGGCGACACCGCCGAACGCTCCCTCGCCGTACTCCACCCGGGCGGCCGGCTCGTAACAGCGGTCGCCGAGGACGACCAACGCCTGATCGCCGCCTACGAAGCAGCCGGCATGCACTTCAGCGGCATCGCCGTCGACCCCGACCCCATCGCCCTACGCGGTCTCGTCGACCTGGTCAACCAGGGCAGACTCCAAGTCCACATCCAAAAGACCTTCCCCTTCGAACACATCACCGAAGCCCACCAACACCTGGACACCGGCCACCTCCAAGGCAAACTCGTCCTCACCCTCTGACGAAACCAGCCACCCGGGGCCGTGCCAAAAGCCGAACGCTCCGCGCCCCGAGGTCGGATCAAAACCCAATGCCCGAGCCCGACCCAACCGGGCCGCCGCACCCTCTCGGTGCCGGCGGCCCGGTTCCGGTCCAGCGCCGGGCTGCGACGTATACGACCACGCGCTACGGGCCGACCTTTCCGACCGATCGTGAACCGCACCGTCGCCGCGCCCGCGGCGCTTCACCCGGCCATTCCGTGCACCACCGCGGCAGGCCGTACATGCGTGAGCGATGAGTTTGGCCGGCGGATCGGGTCTGCCCTGGTACAACCCGCATCACGCTGACCACGCACCTCTCCTACGACATCTCCGGGTGAACCGATGACCACTGTGCATGCCAACGAAATCGCCATGGGCGTCGAGTCGTTCGGGGACGACGACGCACCGCTCGTCCTGCTTGCGGGCGGGACCACGATGCTGTCCTGGCCCGACGCGCTGTGCGAGCGCCTCGCCGCCGGCGGGCGCCGCGTGGTGCGCTACGACCTGCGCGACAGCGGGGAGTCGACGACGAAGGACCCGGAAGCGCCCGCCTACACGCTGCGCGACCTCGCCGCCGACGCGGCGGCCCTCGTCGACGCGCTCGGCGGCGGGCCCGCGCACCTCGGCGGGATCGGCGTCGGCGGGATGGTCGCCCAGGTAGCCGTACTCGACCATCCGGGCGCGTTCTCGGCGCTCACCCTGGTCGGCACCCGCGCGGTCGCCCCCGGCCCGGCCGACGACGACCTCCCCGAGCACGACCAGGCGACGATGGGCCGCCTGTTCGCACGAGCGATGCCCGATTGGGCCGACCGCGAGGCGGTCGCAAAATTCGCCGCCGCCGGCGCGGAGATCCTCGGCAACGACCCCGTCGCCGCGCGCACGATCGCCGCACGCATCTGGGACCGCACACCCGACACCACGCCCCCGGTCCAGATGGCCAACCAGATGGGCATGGTGTTCTCCAGGCTCGACTGCGCACCCCGCTGGCGCGAACGCCTGCCCGACATCGAGATCCCCACGCTCGTCGTCCACGGTCGCCGCGACCCGTTCTTCCCCCTCGCCAACGGCGAGGCAATCGCACACGAAATCCCCGAAGCACAACTGCTCATCCTCGACGCCGCCACCACGATCCCCAACACGGCGATCGCCAAGGTCACCGAGGCAATGCTCACGCTCGCATAGGTGGTCGTGCTCGCCGGCTGTACCGCCTCGCGCGTTATTCGGCCAGGGTCGGGGCGGCGTGGGACCAGTGGTGTTCGTCGAGTTCGTGGGCTATGAAGCGGGCGAGGTCGGTGCGGGTCACCTTTCGACCGCCCTTGGGGTTGCTCGCGTCGACGACGCGGTAGTTGCCGGTGGGGGGTTCGTCCTGCAACCGCGCGGGGCGGACGAAGGTCCAGTCGAGGGTGCTTCCGCGGACGATCGTTTCCATCAACCGCATGTCGTCGTACAACTCCCGTACCAGGGGAGTGACGAGATTGCGGTACCACCAGGGGAAGTTGGGGTCACGGTGGTGCACTCCCCCCGACGTGACCGCGATCAACCGGGGTACGCCCGCGCCTTCCATCGCGGACACCAGCGCCCGCGCCGCGTCGGAGTAGAGCCCGTGTGCGTGCCGCCCCGGCGGGCCGATCGCGGAGACCACGACGTCGTGGCCCTCGACGGCGGAGCGTACGTCGGCGGCGTCGCGCACATCGGCCCGCACGACGTTCGACTTCCCCGTACCGGGCAAGGACGAGTCCTCCGGGGCCGGGGGCTGCCACCGGGCCGGGTCGCGCACCGCAGCGGTGACGTCGTGGCCCTGTCGCAGGGCTTCGCGGACGACGAGGTGTCCGGTACGGCCGTTGGCTCCGAAGACGATGACGTTGCTCATGACGATGTCCTCACGTGGTCAATGGGTCGAGGGGGCTGAAGGGCCGAAGGGGTCGAAGCGGGTCGCTCGTCGCGTGTACGCGGCAGCAGGAACACCAGGCCCGCGCCGACCAGACAGGTCGCCGTGACCACCAGCGCACCGATGACCAGACCGTGCGCTCCCGCCTCCGGAGCGCCGGCGTCGTGCGCGGCGAAGTACACCGTGCCCAACACGGCCACACCCAGGGCCGTGGAGAGTTGTTGGAGTGCGTTGAGCGTGCCCGACGCGCTGCCCGTCTCGGCGGGTTCGGCCGCCGCCAGGATCGACCGGACCAGCGTGCCGGACACCAGGCCCACCCCCAGGCCCACGACCAGGGTCGGTATCGACAGCGCCCAGACCGCGGACCCCGACCCGGCCACCGCCGCCAGGCCGAGCGTGCCGAGCGCCTCGACCCCGAGCCCCAGATGCAGGAGCGAGCGGCCGAGCCGGGCGGACACCGCCGGGGCGAAGAGCGAGGCGAGCCCGATACCCACCGCGAGCGGCGACAGGTGGAGCGCGGTGCCCCACGCGGACCGACCGAGATCGAGCTGGAAGTGCAGGGACAGGACGAGCAGCAGTCCGCCGAGGCCGGTGAAGAACGCCGCGGTGACCGCAAGGCCCCCGACGAACGCGGGTTTGCACAGCAGGCTCGGCACCAGGACCGGCGAGCGGCTGGTGCGTTGACGTCGGCCGAAGGCGGCGAAGGCCGCGATGCCGGCGGCGATCTCCGCGAACGTCCACCACGGCCAACCCGCCTCCCGCCCCTGGATCAGCGGGTGCACGACGAGCGCGGACCCCATCGCGACCAGGAGCGCGCCCGGCGGGTCGATCCGCACGAGCGGGTCCCCAGGGTCGGCCGGCATCCACCGCAGCGCCCCGACCACGGCGAGCGCGCCGAGCGGAAGGTTGATCAGGAAGATCAGCCGCCAGTCGAGTCCGGCCGGGTCGAGCGCGATGAGGCCGCCCGCGAGGACGGGGCCGCCGACGCCGGCAAGCGCCATCACCGGCCCGAACGTCGCGAACGCGCGGCCGCGTTCGCGTTCGTCGAACACCGAGGTCAGGACACCGAAGCCCTGCGGGATCATCAGCGCGCCGAGCGCACCCTGCACCACCCGAGCCGCCACCAGCACGGTCGGCGAAGGCGCCGCCGCGCACACCGCGGAGGCCGCGGTGAACCCGGCGGCGCCCAGGACGAACAACCGCCGCCGACCCCACCGATCACCCAGCCGCCCGCCGACGATCAGCAGGACGCCGAAGGCGAGCGTGTACCCGGCGGTGAGCCACTGCATCATCGCCGCACCACCACCCAGCCCGGCGCGCACCGACGGGGCGGCCACGTTCATCACGGTCGCGTCCAGCAGATCCAGCGCCTGGGCGAGCAGCACCACCGCCAGGATCCGCCACCGACGCGGATGGGCGCGCGGCGGCGCCGTACGAACGGCCGACGTCGACGCCGAAGCCGAAGCCGACGTCGAAGCGGGAACGGTCACAGGTCTCCCTCTCACGCTTAACAAACACTGTTCGTCAAGCAGAGTGCCCTTAACGAACAACATTCGTCAAGGTAGGCTCAGCCCATGCCGCAAGCCCGCTCCCGCTCCCGCCCCTCGAAATCCATGCTCGGCCTGGACGCCGTGCTGGCCGCGACCATCGCGCTGGTCGACGAGCTGGGCTGCGAAGCGGTGAGCCTGCGGCGCGTCGCCCAGGCCCTGGAGACCGGCCCCGCCTCGCTCTACGTGTACGTCCGCGATCGGCAGGAGTTGATGGCGCTCGTCCTCGACCACGCGGTGGCCGACGTGGTCGTGCCCGACGAGGGCGCCGGGGACTGGCGTACCCGCCTCGAACTGCTCGTCGCACGCATCGTCGCGGCCCTGGCCGGCCACAACGACATCGCCTCCGTCGGCCTGCGGGACGCCCTCCCCGGCCCGCACGGCCTGCGCCTGACCGAGGAGATGGCGCGCCTGCTCCGGGCGGGCGGACTCGACGACGACGCCTGCTCCTGGGCCATCGACCTGCTCGGCCAGTACGTCTACTCGACCGCCCTGGAGAACACCGGCGCCGGCGCCGACCCGCCCACGCCCGAGACGTTCACCGCCCGACTCGACGCGACCTTCCGGACGTTGCCCGCCGACCGATACCCCACCCTGCGATCCCTGACCCCGAGCCTCACCGGCGGCAACCAGGACGCCAGGGCCGCCTGGAAACTCCGCGTGATCATCGACGGCCTCCTCGCCCAGCCCCCGCACGCATCGCTCGACCGAGAGACGCACGTCACACCCGCTCCTGTCACAAGCCGCCAAGGCCCCTTGTCTTAGAGGGGCAACAGCGGACAACAACAAGGAGCGCACCATGAACGCCCGTCTGAACTTCATGACCAGCCCCGTCGCGGCCAAGGCCATGAAGCACCTCATCGCGGCCGGCAAAGCGCTCGCGGACTCGACGGTGCCGGCCGCGACGCGGGAACTGGTGATGCTCCGCGCCAGTCAGATCAACGGCTGCGCGGGATGCATCGACATGCACACCAAGGACGCCGCCCACGCCGGGGAAAGCTCGGTACGGCTGAACCTGGTCGTGGCCTGGCGGGAGGCCACCGTGTTCACCGATGCCGAGCGCGCCGCCCTGGAACTGGCCGAACAGGGCACCCGCATCGCCGACGCGGCGGGCGGCGTCCCGGACGAGGTCTGGGCGAACGCCGCCAAGTACTACGACGAGGACCAACTCGCCGACCTGGTCGCCCAGATCGCCGTCATCAACGCCTTCAACCGCGGCAATGTCATGGTCGGGACGCCCGCCGGCGACTACCGGCCCGGGCAACTCGGGTGACCTGAGACCTTCCGCGTCCTGCGCACACCCCGCACCAGGGGAGGCGAGCACCCGAGCCGCCTCCCCTGGCCACCTTCAGGCCCGCCCGTTGCCGATCGGTACTCAGGTCCGGGGTCGGGCGGCAAGTCCGAACTCACGTACTCGGTGATGGAGTTCGTGTGCGGTGCGCGGTCGATGGTCTGGCTCGACGCCCTCGGTCGGAGCTCACGCCGATCTCGACGGGATACGCGTCCCAGGGGATCGTGAGTACGATCTTGCCGCGGATGTGCCCTCGGGCGGCGCGTTCGTGCGCCGCCCGGGCGTCCGCGAGGGGGAACGTGCTGTCGATCGCGACGCGGACCGCGCCCGCGTCGAGCAGGCGTCCCAGTTCGGCGAGTTGCGCGCCGTTCGAGCGGACCTGGGTTGCCGTGACCGTGACGCCCAATTCGGCGATTTCGGCTTCGTCGAACTCGCCGAAGAACACCGGGAATTGGGACCCGCCGCGCTTGAGCGTGCGCAGGAAGCGGCTGCTGTGGGGGCCGCCGACGGTGTCCAGGACGAGGTCGACGTCGTGTACGAGATCCTCGGGTCGGCTCTTGGTGTAGTCGATGAACTCGTCGGCGCCGAGCCCGCGCAGGAACGACTCGTGCGCGCCCGATGCCACCGCGACGACGCGTGCGCCCTTCCACTTCGCCAGCTGTAGCGCGAAGTGCCCCACGCCGCCCGCGGCGCCGTTGACGAGCACCGTCACGTCGGCGCCGAGCGGTACCGGGCGATGCCTCGCCGCCTGGAACGGCGACGGGTGATCGTGTCCGAGCTCGATCAGGAACTGCCACGCGGTGAGTCCGGCCATGGGTACCGCGGCGGCGTGCACGTGGTCGATGCCGGCCGGCTTGAGTGCGAGGTCCGACGCGGGCGCGACCGCGTACTCGGCGTAGGTGTGGCCGTCGAAGCCGGGGAAGCGCAGGAGGCCGAAGACCTCGTCGCCGACGGAGAGGCCGTCCACGTCGGCGGCGACGGCCTCGACGACGCCGGACAGGTCCGTGCCCGGAATCACGGGCAGGTCGAACGTCGGCCTCGTCTCCGGGGGCAGGTTGGACATGCCGTCGCGCAGGTACCAGTCGGGCGGATTGATGCCGGCCGCCCGCACCCGAACGAGCACCTCGCCCGGCGCCGGCTCGGGAATCGGCACCTCCTCGTACCGCAGTACCTCGGGGCCGCCGTGCGCGTGGAGCCGGATCGCCTTCATCGTGCGTGTCGGCATCGTTTTCTCCTGTCCAGGTCGCGGGATACGCTTATTCGGATCAGCGATCCGCATATGTGGATCACTGATCCGAATATATGGATCACTGAACCGGATAGTCAAGAGGGACGAACACGTATGCGGGCCGATGCCAGGAAGAACCGCGACCACCTGCTCGCAGTAGCGGGCGCCGCCATCACCGAACAGGGCATCGACGTGTCGATGCGCGACATCGCGCGCAGGGCCGACGTCGGACTCGCCACGCTGCTGCGGCACTTCCCGACGCGCGAGGCGCTGCTGGAGGCCCTGCTCCGCACGAACTTCGACGAACTCACCGCACAGGCGGCCGCACTCGCCGAGACGTCGAACCCGCCCGACGAAGCCCTCGTCTCGTGGGTACGCGACTGCGTCGCGTGGACCACCGAGTATCGGGGCGTGACCGTACTGATGGCAGCCGCCATCGCGGACACCGAATCCGCGCTCCACGCCTCGTGCGTCACCCTGCGCGCGGCCGGCGCGCGGCTCCTGACCCGCGCCCAGGCGGCGGGCACGGCGCGCGGCGACCTCGACGGCGACGACCTGTTCGCGCTGATGGCCATGCTCGCCTGGCTCGGCGACCAACCCGCACTCGCACCACGCGCCGATCACCTCTTCGACGTCATCGCAGGCGCAATCCTGAGCGCCACGAGCAACCACAACGCCGAAACGCGCTGACGTTCCCTCGCCGCACGCCACTCGGGAGCCGACGCCTCGAAGCCCGGCGTGGGCCGCGGCATCCGGGGGCTCGGTGAATACGTAATGTGCGGGGGTTGAACCAGGCGCCCGTATAACCAATGAGCACTACATTCCCGGTAGTCGCGATCCGACGTCGCCCCGGCTCGGGGTGATGTTCGCTCCGTTACGGCCCGGCCGAAGGTGTGGTGGCGTCGTCGCGGAGGAGGGCGGCTCCCACCGCACACGCGGTACCACCGGCGCCCCTCGGACGGCTCACCACCACATTCGGCGGAGCCGGAATAGGCGCGGTCGCCGCGTGCCGGGGAGTGGGCGGAAGCGTCATGACGGTTCCGCTCCTGCGGCGCAGGGGCCTCCCCATGGCCGATGCTGCCGCGATGGCGAACCCACTGAGCCTTCCCGTCGCCATGGTCGCAAGCATCGTGTACGCGTCCCCGACCGCATCCACTCCATCGCCTACATCGCCC
Source organism: Embleya sp. NPDC055664 (assembly GCF_053618075.1). Lineage (NCBI taxonomy): Bacteria > Bacillati > Actinomycetota > Actinomycetes > Kitasatosporales > Streptomycetaceae > Embleya > Embleya sp. NPDC055664. The sequence goes on along the minus strand of NZ_JBSHGZ010000024.1, from coordinate 77,787 downwards.
TACTCGTCATCGTTCTCCTCGCGATGATCACGACCGGAACGTGAACCGAACACGCATCCGGCGCCGGCGTCATCCCGCGCTCGGGATCCGGTGGGTCTCGACGTAGTTCGCCGGGAAGGCGATGGGGTCTCGGTGCCACTGGGCGAGGGTGCGGTGGGCGAAAGTCTCGCCCGTCGCGGCGACCGCTTCGAGTGGCTCCAGGTACGACAGTGTCTCGGCACGTTCGAGGCCGGCTTCGACACGGGCGCGCAGCCCCGTCCTGCTCAGACGGAGCAGTTCGGCCGCCGTTTCGCGCACGGGGCGGCCGGCCAGGGTCGCCTGCATGCCGCGCCGGGCGATGTCGTCGAGGGCCACGAGGTGCTGCTCGGCGGTGATGTCGCGCAGCAACTCCCATACGGCCGCGCGCGTGGGCGCGTGGTAGGTCAATCCGCTCCAGAACGCGGGTACCGCGGCGAGGTCCGCGTAGGGGAGCCCGTCCACCGCGCGCAGTTCCAGGGTGTCGCGCAGCCGCACGTCCGGGAAGATCTGCGACAGATGGTCGCGCCAGTCCCGCAGTCCCGGCCGGGTGCCGTCCTCGAAGCCCTCGGCCAGCAGGGTGCGGAACGGCACGGGGGGCACGCGCTTGCGGCTTCCGTCCGGCATGCCCCGGTGCATCATCGGCAGGCCCAGGGCCCAGTCGATGAAGAGGTCGACGGTGAAGTCCTCCCGCAGCGTCACGGGAACGACGCGGGTGCGAATCGGGTCGGCACGACTCCAGAAGCGCATCCGGCGCGACAACAGTCCGCTCGGCTTTCCGGCGTCCATCGGCGCGTTGACGAACAGCGCGGCCGCCGGCGTGGAGGCCGCGGCCTGGACCCGGAGTTTGTCCGCGAGATCGTCGGGCGAGGTGAAGTCGAACGACACCTGCGTCGACACGATCATGGACATGATCCGCGGACCCCACTCCCCTTCCCGCCCCAGGCTCGCGAAGTGGTCGCGCATCAGCGACGTACGCGAGTGCGGCATCCACCGCACGTCCTCGAAGGCCGTACACGGGTACTGCGCGCCCGGCACGAGAGCGAAACCGAATCGGTCCGCGACGGCGGCGAGCCGTTCCAGGGTCGTGCGCACGACCCTCATCAGGTCCGCGACACACGCCGCGGGAGCCGACGAATACTCCACGGCCCCGCCGTGCTCCAGGGAGACCTGGCCACCGTCGGGCAGCCGGACACCGACGAGCGTGCCGTAGTCGTGGACGGCTTCGTTGCCGGGCTCGGCCGCGAGCCGGGCGAGGTAGGCCCCGATTCCGGTCTCGCCCTCGTACGGAATCGCCTCCGCCGTACGCGGGTTCAGCGCGGCCGACTCGATCTCGATGCCGACCAGCTCGTCCTGTTTGTCCTGCTCGAACACGCTGCGCAGTTCGGCCGGTGAAAGCACGTGTGCCGCGGATGCGATGGACATGGAACACACCTTGGATTCAATGGAGCACGACGAAGCGTCGCGCGTTGGGTCAAAAGCCGACCACCGCGGAAGCGGCCGACCGTCGCGACGCGGCTGACAGCCTTCCACAACGCGGGGCGCCGGCGGCCGGGCATACGCGGACATACACCCGACCGCAGTACCCGGCCACCCGGTTCGTACGGCGACCGCCGACCACCGGCCGCGTCATCCGGTGCGGTCGAAACGCTCCCGTATCTCCGGTACCAATCCTGTCCGGTCCCAGGTGAAGTCCTGGTCGGGACGGCCGTAGTGGCCGTAGGTGGCGGTCGGCCGGAACCGTGCCGTGCGCAGTTCCAGGCGTTCGATCACCGCCTCCACCCGCAGGTCCACGAGGGCCGGCAGCGCCTCGGCCACCTCCGCCGCGTCCACGACGCCGGTGCCGGCGAAATCCACGTTCACCCATACGGGTGTGGGATGCCCGATGGCGTACCCGAGCCCGACCCGGCAGCGCCGGGCCAGTCCCGCCGCGACCAGGTTGGTCGCCAGGTATCTGGCCACATAGGCGCCCGAACGGTCGACCTTGGTGGCGTCCTTGCCCGAACAGCAGCCACCGCCGTGTCGCACCAGACCGCCGTAGGAGTCCACCATGAGTTTGCGCCCTGTGAGCCCGGCGTCGGCGGACGGACCGCCCACCACGAACGTGCCCGCCGGGTTCACGTAGACCCGGTCGGGACGCACACCACGGTCCCGCAGCGCGGGCACGACGAGCTTTTCGGTCACCGTCTCGGTCAGATCGGCCGACGAGAGCGCCTGCGGGTGTTGCGCCGAGACCACGACCACGGCTCGGCGCGTCTCCTCCCCGACGGTCGCCGGTTCGCCGGACAACTGGACCTGGACCTTGCCGTCCGGTCCCAGGAGCCGGGCGCCGTCGTCGTCGCGAGTGCCGGCGACCCGGCGGGCGATGTCGTGCGCGAGAACACAGCCCAGGGGCATGTGTTCGGGTGTCTCGTCGGTCGCGTAGCCGTAGACGATGCCCGAATCGCCCGCCCCACCCAGGTCGACGCGGTGGGCGATCTCGGGTGACTGGCGGTCCAGCAACAGCTGTATCCCACTGGTGTTCGCACTCAGGCCGTGCCGCGCCGGCTCGTGGTAGCCGACGTCCGCCAGCACGCCGCGGACCACGGCCTCGACGTCCACATCGGCGGTGGAGGTGATCTGTCCGGTGACCACCACGACGCCCCGGGTGACCAGTACTTCGCAGTTGACGCGGGCGCGGGGATCCGCGGCGACGTACGCGTCCAGCACGCTGTCCGACACCTGGTCGGCGACCTTGTCCGGGTGGCCGGGGCATACCGATTCGGCGATCTGCTCCGCCGCCGGTTCGGAGGGTGACAGGGACACGGGTTCTCCTTCACAGAGGGCTGTTCGGGACGGCTGTGCCGAAAGCGCTGTTCGCAGGGAGCTGTTCCGAGAGGGCTGTGCCGAAGGCGCTGTTCGCAGGGAACGATTCCAAGAGGGCCGAGCACAAAAAGCGGTTCGGGGAGGGCCGTTCGCGCGCTAGGGAGCAGCCGCCGCAACCCGCTCCTCCGAACACCGCGCGATCGCGTCCAGCACCCTCGCGCGCTGACCGGCCGGCCCGATGGTGATCCGCAGGCAGCCCGCCAGGTCGGGGACCTTCAGGTGCCGGACGAAGATCCCCCGCGCCGCGAGCGCCTCGGCGAGGTGTTCGCCCGTCGCCGGATCGGCCGGCCGCACGGTGACGAAGTTGGTCGTTCCGGGCAGCACGCTCAGGCCCAGTCGGCCCAGGGCGGCCGTGTAGTGCGCTCGCCCCTCCGCGGTCCGCTCGACGACGCGCGCCAGGTGCGCCTCGGCGTCGAGCGAGGCCAGCGCCGCCGCCTCGGCCACCCGGCCCACCACGTAGTGCTCGGCGCCGCGGGCCAGAGCGTCGAGCAGCGACCGGTCCCCGACCGCGTACCCGATCCGCAGCCCGGCCAGGGCATACGCCTTGGAGAACGTCCGCAGCCACAACATCCTTGTGCCCGTGACCTGTCGAGCGCTCAACTGCTCGGCCGGACTCTGGTACTCGGCGTAGGCGCCGTCGACCACGAGCAGCGTCGCCGCCGGCAGAGCCCGGGCCAGGGCCGACACCGCCGCCGCGCCGTGCGAACCGCCGCCGGGGTTGTCGGGATCCGCGAGGTAGACGACATCGGCACGGCACTCGTGCGCGCGCCGCGCCAGCGCCCGCAGGTCGGGCGCGTCCGCCCGGTAGGGCACCGCGTGCACGTCGGATCCGGCGGCCCGGGCGAAGTAGCCGAATGTCGGATAGGTGGACTCGCTGGTCACCGCCGTCCGGCCGGCGCCGAGGAATGCCCGCGTCGTCATGGCGAGCAGCCCGTCCACACCCGGGCCCACCATGACGGTGTCCCGGTCGGTCCGCAGCCCGGCGGCCAGCCGTTCGCGCAGCGCGAAGTGCTCGCAGTCGGGATACCGATGCGCCTGGGCGGCCGCGGTGTGGATCGCCCGGATCACCTCGGCCGACGGGCCGAACTCGTTCTCGTTGGTGCTCAATCGTTCGCGGGCGCGCAGACCCGTGGCCCGTTCCGTCATCTCCAGCGACGGAAACGGATTCTCCGCCGCCGGGCTCACGGGTTGGGCTCGGCGGCCGGCCCCACCCCGAGCAGTGTGGCGAGGTACTCGTTGTATCGGCGCATGGCGAGCATCCGAAGCGCTCCGCCCGTGATCAACTCGATGCCGGCCTCGGGTTCGGCCTCGACGATCGGCAGTACGACACCGTCCAGCCACTCGGGCCCGTGCTCCGCGTCGCCCTCCACGTGGTTGTGGAAGAACTCGAAGTCCTCCGCCGCGCCGTAACCGTGCCGTTCCAGGCCGCGGATCACCGAGGCGTCGCGGTCCACGTCGAACAGTTCCGGCATGGCCAGACTGCCCAGCGCCTTGAAGTGGTTCCGGCGGTTGCAGGCCAGCACGAAGTACAGGTTGTGCCCGGCGTAGGGACGCCAGTCCTCCCACGGCGGCACGGTCGGCAGGGTCAGTCCGAGGGTCTGCAGGCTGCGGGTGAACTGGAGGGTGTGCGCCCGGTGTCGTTCGCCCGCGCCGCACTCGTCCCACAGATGACGGCTGATCTCGTGCTTGACCGTCTCCATGAAGTGCGGCTGGGCCAGGACCAGCGCGTCGAAGAAGCGGTAGTTGAGATATCCGTCGGCCCGGATGAACAGGGCCAACTGGTCGATCGTGGCCCGCTCTTCCAGACAGGTCTCCACGAGGCGGTCGAGTTCGTTGCGTTCCTTGGCCTCGGTGACGAACCAGTCCCGCACGAAGTCGGGACTGGCGGCGTCCTGCGGGGACGGCAGCCGGTCCTGGATCTCGGCCGTGTCCGCACGCAGCACCTCGTCCTCGTACAGCAGGCGGAACGCGTTGAACCAGGCGGTGCGTTCGTGCACGGCGATGCCCAGCGGGTGGCCGAGCAGCCCCTCGTACACAGTGTACGCGCTGCGGTGTACGTCGAGCAGGGCCGCCGCGTCGCCGTGGCTGCGCCCGCGTTCCTGGGCTTCGCCGAGTGCGGCCAGCAGGCGACGATGACCGGCGTCGAGTTCGAGCGGTTCTGCCGCACCGTCCAGGGCGGCGTTGAGCAGGCTCTCCACCGAGCCCTCCGGAACGTCCGCGGCCGGTCGCCGCACACCTTCGCGCGGCGGAATCCGTTCCATACCCGGGTCCTCGACCATGTTTTTGTCCTCCACGTTCGCTACGGGGGCGGTGGTCAGTCCTCGAAAGCCTCGATGCCGTCTCGGCGCGGCCGGGAATCCTCGACGCGCACGGGCATCCGCAGGGTCGCAAGGAGTTCGTACAGGCTCAGCCCCAGCTCCGCGCCCAGATCCCGGGCGGTGCGCGCCGGCCCGCCGCCCTCGTGCTCCGGCCCGATGAAGGTCATCCAGTCCCCGGGGCGGGCGCCGCCCGGCACGTCCGTCACGTCGAATTGGGTGCAGTCCATGCCGGGCCGGCCGACCATGGCGCAACTTCGCCCACGCAGCAGTCCGCGCGGCGCCGCGGCCGATCCGGCCAGCCCGTGCGAGAAGCCGATGGCGACCGAGCCCAGGCGCCGGCCGGGAGCGACCGACGCGGACCGGTCGTATCCGAACCCCTCCGAGCGGGTCACCGTGACCACGTCCAGGACCCGGGCGCGTACGGAGACCGCCGGCCGAAGTCCGTCGAGACGCGCACCCGCCGGGGTCGCGCGTACCCGATCGTCGGCCTGGAGCAGCCCGTACAGACCGAGCCCCGGCCGCACCCAGTCCGTCCCGCGCAGCGCGTCGGGGTGCAGCAGTCCGTGCGTCGCCGCGAGCGAGGCCACCACCCGAGGCCCCAGCACGGCGCGGGTCGAGGCCAGCCGGGCCCGGAACGCATCGGCCTGCGCCGCGGTCTCCCCCTCGTCCCGACCGGCGCTGGACAGGTGGGCGAACACCCCGGCCGGCCGCACGGCGTCACGCGCCTCGTGCAGCGCGTCCAGTACGGCACCGAACCCCTCGTCCTCGCGCGGCCCGAACCGGTTGAACCCGACATTGGTACGCAGCCACACCGTGCCCGGCGCGCCGCCCCGATCCCGCAGCACCGCGCCGTGGCGCCGGACCTGCTCCGCCGTGGCGACCGCCGGCATGAGCCGATGGCGCGCGCAGGCGGCGGCGTTGTCCGCGACATCCACGTCCATCACCAGGATCGGGACCTCGATGCCGACCTCCCGAAGCTCGGCCCCCTGGGCGACCGTGTCCACGGCCAGCGCGTCCACCCGCGCGTCGACCAGGAGGCGGGCGAGGTCGGGTGCGCCGAACCCGTACGCGTCGCCCTTGACCACGGCCATGACGCGCCGGCCCCCGGCGGCCGCGCGCAGCACCCCGAGGTTGTGCCGCACCGCGTCGGCGGACACGGTCTTCTCCAGCCGGGCGGCGGCGAGGGAGGCGACGCGCTCGCGCCGCGGGATCGCCGTCACACCACCTCCGGGTCGGGATAACGCACATGGTCCCCCTGCCAGTTGACCATTTCCAACACCCGAAAACCCTCGTCGTCCAGGACGTGTCGAGGCAGGCCGTCGGTGGAGCCGACGTCCACCAGCGGAACCGTGTACTTGCCCGTGGCGTGCGGCAGCACGTACTCGGGGACGGCGGGGTTGGAGATCCGGCGTTTGAGCGACCGCATGATCTCCACCCCGCGCTGCACCGGGATGCGGAAACACTCGGACTCGGGGCTGTGCGGCATGAAGTGGTAGAGGTAGCCCGCGTGCACGCCCCGTCGATACAGACCCATACACAACTCCCGCATGGTCTCCGGGGAGTCGTTGACACCGCCGAGGAGCGGAACGTTCGCGAAGATGATGGGCACCCCCGCCTGCAACCTCTTGACCGCGACGTCGAATTCCGGCGTCAGCTCCCTGGGGTGGGTGACGTGCAGCCCGATCGAGACGACGCCGTGCCGGGCCAGGATCGCGGCGAGTTCGTCGTCGATCCGGTAGGGGTTGAACGTCAGGGCCCGGGTATGGAAGCGCACCAGCAGATCGGGCCGGGCGGCCGAGACCTCACCCAGCACTTGGTCGATCTGGCCGTTGGCGTGCATGAGCGGCTCGCCCCCGCTCAGGATGATCTCCTCGACCTGCGGGTGCGCGCGTAAGTAGTCCAGGGTGGCCCGCCAGTGGTCGCGATCGAAGCTCGCCTTCGCGGAGTCCTTGTCGAGCGTGCGCAGCGCCTCGTAACAGAACTGGCAGTAGGCATGACACACGTTCGCGTACCGCAGGATCACGCGGTTGTCGTACTTGTGCTGCGCGATGGGCGTGACCATCTCGTGCGGGAGTTCCCAGTTCTCGGTCTTGCCGTCGTAGGCGTACGGTTCGTCGCCGCCGTCGCCGCCGAACCGTTGCGGGGCGACCTGCTTCCACAGCGGGTCGTCGAGCGCCGGTCCGCCCGTGGTCGGGTCGGTGGCGACCAGGCTCAGGTAGTAGGGCGTCACCTGGAAACGCCTGGAGAGGTTGTGCCGGGTGATGCGATCCAGGATCTCCTGGTCACACCCGGGGAAGCGCGTCCGGAACTGTCCGGCCGTGCGGATCGCGTTGCGCTGCTGCCACTTCCAGTCGGTCCATTCGTCGTCCGGGGTGGACTCCCCGTCCGCGGCGCACCGGACTGCGTCGGTGGTCATCCTGCTCTCCTCGGAGTGGAGTGAGGCGCATGGGTCGGGCGTTGCTCAGGCGTAGCTCATGCGTGGCTCATGACACCGGGACAGCCGAGGTGATCGGCTCCCCTCCGATCATCTGGCGAACGGCTTCGGCGGCACGCGTGCGCAGTTCCGTGAGGGACGAGGAGGAGTAGAACGCCGCATGGGGACTGATCAGGGCCCTGGGGTGGTTCCGCAGCCAGTGGGGGATGTCCGGCTCACCGTCGACGACGTCCAGGCCCACCCGCGCGGGTCGCTCCTCGGCCAGCGCGCCTTCCAGCGCCGAGAGGTCGATCAGCCCGCCGCGCGCGGTGTTGATCAGGACGGACCGCCGCCGCATGCGGTGCAGCCGGTCGGCGTCCAGCAGGTGGCGGGTGTCCGCGGTGAGCGGTACGTGCAGGCTGACGACGTCGGATTCGGCGAGCAGTCGGTCCAGGTCGTGGCGCCGCTCCACGGCGAGCGCCTTCTCGATCCCGGGATGGTTGTACGGGTCGAAGAACACGACCCGGAGCCCGAACGCCTCGGCCCGCCGGGCCACCGCGAGCCCGATGCGTCCGAGACCCACCACACCCCAGACCAGTCCCCGCAGCCGTCGTGGATCGCCGATGGCCCGCCAGTCCCATCCGCCGTTCGCCACATGGTCGCGCAGCTCGCCGAGGCGCCGTTCCAGGGCGAGGAAGAGCGCCAGCGTGTGGTCGGCGACCTCCTCGGTTCCGTAATGGGGAACGTGGTAGACGGGGACGCCGTGTGCCCTGGCCGCGTCGATGTCGACGTGGTCGTAGCCGACGCTGGCGCAGACCACGGCCCGGCAGCCGGCGGATTTCTCGAAGAACTCGGCGTCCAGTGCGACCCGGTGCCACAGGATGACGTAGTCGGCCTCCATGTCGAAGAGCAGGTCACGCCGATGTGCCGGTACGATCAGCGGCCGCACGTCGCCGTGGGGGCCGATGACCTCCCCTTCCGGTTCGGCGCCCTCGGCGTATCCCGCCCCCGGAGCGTCGAGCACCACGACCGACGGCCGGGACCTCGTCACGGGCGAGGGTTGCCGTCGAGGATCGACGCCGCGATGAGTCGTCAATCTTCAGCCTCTCTCCGTAGTCGGATGGGGCATGAGCAGTAATTGAATCCACACGGCGCGTGAGGGACCAGCCGTTTTTCGGCCTTGTGGCAATTCGCTTCATACAGGGCGTTTGTGCGATTGCTCCGGTCCGGGTGGCCGATACCCGACCCCGGGCGCGACGGGTGGGATCGCGACCCGGGGCCGATCGGCGCCGACCGTCACACAGCGTGACAGTGTCGCGGGCCGCCACGCACCGATGAGTTCCGCCGACGTTTCCGGTCCATACCTCAGAGCAGCTTCATCCGACCCGGGAGGAACCATGACCGACCAGAGCACCGGCGCCCTGCCCCCGGTCGTCGAGCAACAGGAGTGGCAGGCCGCGCTCGACGACCTGCGGGCGCGGGAGAAGGCCGCCACCCGCGAACTCGACGCCATCGCCGCACAGCGCCGCAGGCTGCCGATGGTCGAGCTCCCGGACTACACGCTGATCGGTCCGGACGGCCCGATCCGGCTGGTCGACGTATTCGACGGGCGCTCCCAGCTCATCACCTACCACCACATGTGGTCCGAGGGCGCAAAGTGGCAGTGCGGCGGCTGTACCGGACTGACGTCGCAGTACGTCCGGCTCGACTTCCTCGACAACTACGACGCCCGCTTCGTCATCGTGACCAACGGGCGCATCGACGAAGCGCTCGCCTACCGGGCCAAGGTCGGCAACACGATGGAGTGGTACTCGTCGGCGGAAAGCTCGTTCGGCGCCGACGTGGGCGCGCCGCCCGGTGGGGGCTTCGCAGTAAACGTGTTCCTCCGCGACAGCGACACGGTCTACCGCACCTGGCACACCGCCGGTCGTGGTACCGAACAACTAAGCTACACCTTCCCGTTGATCGACATCCTGCCGTGGGGTCGGCAGGAGGAATGGCAGGATTCACCCGAGGGTTGGCCGAAGTCGCCCACCTACTCCAAGTGGCTCGGCTCGCCCGATGTCGCCCGGCTGTACGGCCCGAACCCGGATGCCGACAAGGCACGGCGATGAAGCCGCCACGCACCGGCCGACTGCCGATCAACGGTCTGAGTCTCTATTACGAAGTGCACGGCGAACTCGGCGCGTCGGCTACGCCTCCGTTGTTGCTCATCCCCGGCGGGTTCATGGGCACCGAGTCGATGGCGTCGTGGGTGTCGGCCTTCGCCGATCGGCGCACCGTGATCGTCTTCGATCAGCAGGGGCACGGCCGCACTCCGGACACCTCGCGCCCGATGTCGTACGAGCAATTCGCCGACGACGCCGCCGCGTTGCTGCGGGCGCTGCGGGTCGAGCGCGCGGATGTGCTGGGCTACTCGCAGGGCGGCGGGGTCGCGCTGCAACTGGCCCTGCGGCATCCGGCGCTCGTCGGGAAACTGGTCTCGCTGTCGGCCACCTGTCGCCGGGACGGCTGGTACCCGTCGGTGTCCAAGGCCATCGACGGGCTCGACGCCTCGGCCTTTGCCGGTACGCCCGTCGAGCGGGCATTTCGCGAACATACGCCGGACGCCGCGGCGTTCGACGCCTACGTCGCCAAGATGAAGGTCCTGGGCATCGACGACCAGCACATCACCGACGCGCAGATGCGCTCGATCGCCGCGAAGACGATGGTGATCGCCGGGGATGCCGATGCCGTGCGGCCGGAACACGCACTGACCATGTTCCGGCTGCGCGGTGGCGGCGACGAGGCGGCGGCGGGCTCCGGGATGCTGCAAGAGGTTCCGGCCGCGCGCCTGGTGATCCTGCCGGCGACGTCGCATGTCGGCATCTTCGGGGAGTCGGCGGTGTTGGGGCCGATGGTGACCGCGTTCCTCGACGATGTGACGCCGACGGCGCCGGATCTTTTCCAGGCCGATCCGATCGTGTAGGTCGCCCGCGCGCGCCCGGCCTACGTCGTTCGGAGCCTGCGCTGCCACGTCGCGACCGCGGGCCGCGCGGGCGACCCGCCGCACCGGAACCCCGTGCCCGACGAGCCGACGGGCGTCGGCGGACGCGGTTGTGGGCCGATCGTGGGGACGTCCTCGGCGTTGCTCCCGGCGGCGACACGGTACGCGCCGGGCGGTATGCCCGTGGCGGTGCGGAAGGCCCGGTTGAACTCGGCGGGCCGGGTGAACCCCCAGCGCATCGAACAAGACCGTGCCCCGGCGCGGTCCGGTGGTCGTGCCGCCGGGGACACATCCAAGCCTTCGGGGCGGGGAATTGTTGCGCAGGCAGGTCGGGCGCCCGAAACAATCGTCGGGATCAACGGATTCTCCGGAGTGATCTTCGGTATCCGACCGAATTCGCTACTGGTCGGGGCCGGCGGCACGCGGGTACCGTTCCGGGTGGTATGGGATTCGGCGTCCCTTCGGCGACGCTCACGGGAGGGGAACCGGTGGCGGGACGGCCGGAGAAGCCACTGGACCCGGGTGCCGGGCCGGTGCAGCGCTTCGCCCACGAACTCCGGCGATTACGGGCCGACGCGGGCGGCCCCACGTATCGCGAGATGTCCCGGCAGGCCGGCGTTTCGGTCACGGTGTTGTCCCGCGCGGCGGCCGGCGAGCAGTTGCCGACGCTGAAGGTTGCACTGGCCTATGCGGTCGCGTGCGGCGGGGATCCGGACACGTGGAAGCGGCGCCGGCAGGAGGCGGCGGACGAGGATTCCCGACCGCTCGACGACGTCCCGTCGCCCTATCCGGGCCTCGCCCGGTTCGAGATCGAGGACTCGGAGCAGTTCTTCGGCCGGGATCGACTGATCGACGACGTTCTCGACCTGGTGCGTACCCGTCGGCTGGCCGCGCTCGTCGGGGCGTCGGGCAGCGGCAAGTCCTCGCTGCTGCGCGCGGGGTTGATACCCCGGCTGCGGCAATCCGACGGCGACCCGGCCGGCGCGGCCCCGTTCGGGCGTCCCGCCGAGATCCGAATCCGTACCCCCGGGTCGCATCCCGCCGGCGTGCTCAGCGCGTTCGGCCCTCGGGGCGACGACGGGGACGGCGACGAAGACGGCGATGGGCACACCGGCGACATCGTCGTGATCGTAGACCAGTTCGAGGAGATCTTCACGCTCTGCCGGTACCGGGCCGAACGCACGGAGTTCCTGAACGGCCTGATCGCGGCCGTGCGACGGCCCGAGGGCGGGGTGCGCGTCGTCATCGCGGTGCGCGCCGACTTCTACGGCCGCTGCGCCGAACACCGGCAACTCGCCGAGGCGTTGCGCGAAACCACCCTCCTGGTGGGGCCCATGACGCCCGCCGAGTTGCGTCAGGCCATCGTCGGGCCCGCCCGGGCGCACGGCCTGATCGTCGAGCGGGCCCTGACCGCACGGCTGGTGGAGGAGGTGCAGGGCGAGCCGGGCGGACTGCCGCTGCTGTCGCACGTGATGCGGGAGATCTGGCGCAGGCGTCGCGCCCGAACCCTGTCGGTGGAGGCGTACGAGGCCGCGGGTGGCGTCCACGGCGCGATCGCGGCCACGGCGGAGCAGGTGTGCTCCCGGCTCTCGTCCGAGGAACTCGTGTTGGTCCGTCGGGTGTTGCTGCGGCTGATCACGCCGGGCGAGGGAGCGCAGGACACCCGGCGCCCGGTCGCCCGGGCCGAGTTGGAGGCCGTCGGCACGGGCACGGCCGCGCCGGGGACAGGGCCGGCGCAGGGCATCGCGTCGATCCTCGAACAGCTCGTGCAGGCCCGTCTGGTCACCCTCGACGGGGAGAACGTCGAGCTTGTCCACGAGGCGCTGATCACCGCCTGGCCCCGGCTGCGGGCCTGGATCGACGAGGACCGCGAGGGAATCCTCACCCACCGACGACTGACGGAGGCGGCCGGCGTCTGGGCCGACTTCGCGCGCGACCCGGGCACGCTGTACCGGGGAACCCGGCTGGCGGTGGCTCGGGAGTGGGCCGAGCGGGATCGGCATCGCGACGAACTGACCGAGCTGGAAGGGGACTTCCTCGCCGCGAGCATCGCCGCCGAGGACCGCGAGCGGATGGTGGCCGCCCGACGCACCCGTCGTCTGCGGTATCTGGCGGCGGGCCTGGCGCTGCTGCTGGTCGCGGTGACGGTCGTCGGCGGGGTCGCGGTGGAGCAGCGCCGCAGTGCGCTTCGGTCCCGGGACACCGCGCTGTCGCGGCAGTTGGCCGCCCAGGCGCTGAACCTGGCCGATTCCCGGCCCGGGACGGCGATGCTGCTGAGCGTGGAGGCGTATCGCACCGCGCACACGGCGGAGGCGCGTGGCGCGCTGCTGAGCATGTCCACGCGCCGCTTCTACCAGGCCGAGTTGACCGGTCACGTCGATGCGGTGTCGGAGGTGGCGTACAGCCCGGACGGCACCCTGGCCAGTGTCGGGCGGGACGGGAAGGTGGTGCTGTGGGATTCGGTCCGCCGCGTGCGCCTGGCGACGCTGACCGACCACCCGGGCTGGTTGCGGGCGGTGGCCTTCAGCCGGGACGGGCGGTCGATGGCCACGGGTGGGGACGACGGCCGGGTCGTGGTGTGGGACGTGGCGCAGCGCAGGCCGCGCGCGACCATGACCGGCTACGGGGCCTCGATCAAGAGCGTCGCGTTCGGCGCCGACGGCCGCACCGTGGCGGCGGCCGGGACAACGGCACCACCGCGGTGTGGGACGTGGAGAGCGGGCAGCGCCGGCTGACCCTGACCGGGCACGCCGGCCGGGTGTGGTCGGTGGAGTTCGGTCCGGACGGCCGCATCCTGGCCACCGCCGGCATCGATCAGACCGTGCAGCTGTGGGACCCGGCTCGACAGACCCGGCGGGCCACGCTACTGAACACCGCCGGCGCCACGATCTCGCTGACCTTCAGCCCTGACGGCCGCATCCTGGCCACGGCCAACGCGGACACGTCCGTGATGATCCGGGACGTCGCCGACCACACCCGTCCGGCCACCCTGACGGGTCACACCGGACAGGTCCGCACCGTGGCCTTCGGGCCCGACGGTCACACCCTGGCCAGCGGCGGCGACGACCATGTCGTCCGCCTGTGGGACACCGACCCCGCCCGCACGGCGACCGACCTGTGCGCCACGCTCGCCCGCGACCTGACCCGGGAGGAATGGCGGCAGCTGATCCCGGGTCGGTCCTACCGACGCACGTGCGGAACGGGGTGACCCTGAACCGGTCGCGGTCGCGGTCGCGGCGTGCCGTTCCGCGTCACCGGGGCGGCGGACTCCATTCGAAGAGCAGGATGGTCGCGTCGTCGCGCAGCGGGTTGCGCTGGTAGTCGAGGATGGCGTGGATGAGCAGCCGCAACACCTCTTCCGGGCGCTGCCCCGCGGAGGAGGAGCTGATGATGAAGTCGGTGAACCGGTCGAGGCCGAACTCCGCGCCGTTCGCGTCGCGGGCCTCCACGACGCCGTCGGTGTAGAGCAGGACACAATCGCCCGGTTCCAAGGTCGCCTCGTGCACCTGCCGGGCCGCCGGGGCGAGCGAACCGGCCAGGCCGATCGGCGGTTGCGGGGGCCGGTCCAGCGCCCCGGGGAGTACCCGCTCGGCACGGATGAGCAGCGGCGGAGGATGACCACAATTGACCCAGTGCAGCACTCCGGTCTCCGCGTCGAGCCGACACAGCACGCCGGTACAGAAGTGGTCGGGCAGCCATTGGGCGAGCGCCCGGTCGACGGAGCCGACGATGTCGGGCAGTTCGGCCCCGTTTCGGCGGGCGTTGCGCGCCGCCGCCATGGCGACCGACGAGGTCAGTCCGGCGGTCAGATCGTGACCCATGGCGTCCAGGATCATGGTGTGCAGGATGTTCTTGACCACCGAATGGTCGAAGGCGTCGCCCGCGATGTCGTACGCCGGTTCCAGGACCGCGGTCGACACGCACCGCCTGCTGCCGATCGTGCGCGGGGGCAGGAAGGCCCGCAACATCTCGGCGGGCGCGCCCATGGACTCGGTGCGGGTACGGGCGGCGAGCCAGTCACTGTAGGCCCGCTTGGAGGTGATCAGCATGGCGAGCAGATGGGCCAGCATCCGGCTGCGGCGCATGCGCACCGCGTCGAGCGCGGCGGTCCACACCGCCAGTACGCCCAGCCGCTCCGCGCCGTCGACCAGGGGCATCCACAGGATCAGGCCGTCGTCGACCTCGGCCACCCGGGGGGAGACCGTGCGGTACGCCCATCCGGCCGACGTGCCGTCCATCCGCAACGACTCCGCGGCCTCGTCGAGTGGCACGAGCAGACGCTGTTGCAGGTCGACGAGGTAGATCGACGCGGTGTCCAGGCCGAGGAGGTCGGCACACCGATTCGCCAGCGCGGGCAACTCGACCGGCAGCGCGGTCTGCGCCTCGATGATCAGCTCTTCCAGGCGATTCTCGTCGACGGCGTCGTCGGGAACGGAGAACATGCGCGGTGTGTCCGGCACGAGGACCACCCCTTCCTCGCCCAGTCTCACACCGATCCCACCCGAGGGCATTAAGCCCTATATATTACTTATTCTGCACATGAGCATTTTGGCACCTTCGGGGTATCTTGCGGTTGCAAAACCGCGGAGCACCCTGGAGGAAACGCAGTGTCCGACTCACCGCAGCACCGCATCTTCGCCATGTTGGATGTCGACGGCGACGGCGCCATCACCCACGAGGAATACCTCTCACGGGTGGACCGCGTCGCCTCCGCCGTCGGCCGCGACGCCGACCATTCGGTCGTCACTGCGTCGCGGGCGGCTCACGAGGCGGTCTTCCAGGACATGGACGCCGACCGCGACGGGCGCGTGACATTCGAGGAATACCGCACGTGGGTCGGGCACGACGCGTTCGAACGCGCCTGCCGACCCGCGCTGGGTTCCCTGTTCGACATCGCCGACGCCGACGCCGACGGGCGCCTGGACCGCGCCGAGTTCATCCGCCTGCGTACGGCCGGGGGCAACGCCGAAACCGATGCCGCCGCGGCATTCGACGCCCTCGACACCGACGGTGACGGACTGGTCGACCGCGACGCCTACCTGGCGGGCATCCGGAGCTTCGTGACCAACGCGAAGTCCCCCATGGCCGCGGCCTACGGCGCCGGACAGCCGGTGCCGGGCCGTTCCTGATCCCGCCGGCGAAGTGGTCAGGCCGACTGGACCTCGTCGAACAGCGCGATGGCGTCGGCGGGGTTCGGGCTCACGAGGCGGTCCAGACCGGCCGTCGTGATCTTCGCCCATTTGGCGGCCCGTACCCACATCCGTTCCTCGAACGTGCGCACGGCCTCGTCCACATCCCCGGAGCCGGTGGCGATCGACTCGGCGAGTTCGGCGCCATCCAGCATCGCGAGGTTCGCGCCCGCCCCCAATGGCGGCATCAGATGGGCGGCGTCGCCCAGGAGCGTCACCCCGCGGACGTGGGTCCAGGTGTGGGACTCGGGCAGCACATGGAGCGGGCGGTGGACGAAATCGGTGCCGTGGCGGAGCAGGTCGAGTACGGGAGGGGCCCAGCCGTCGAACAGGGCCAACAGGCTTGATCGCACGGCCTCGACGTCGGCCGGTTCCTGGTTCGTGTGCCGCTCCAGCGGCGCGCGGAACTGGGCGTACACCTTGACGTGGCCGCCGCTGTTGCGTTGGGCGACAAGACCTCGGTTCACGCCGTACACGGCCATGGAGCCGTCGCCGATCATCCGGGCCAGGTCGGGCCGGCGGTTGTCGACGTCGTCCAGGGAGGTCTCGACCATGGTGATGCCGGTGTAGTGCGGCGTCACCGACGAGAGGGCCGGGCGGACCCGAGACCAGGCACCGTCCGCGCCGATCACGAGGTCGAACGTCTCTTGTCGCCCGTCCGCAAAGTGGACCAGTACGCCGTCCCGGGTCCCCGGCACCACCTCCGTCACGCCGCTCCCCCACCGGACGTCGAGAGGGCCGAGCAGCAGGTCGCGGAGTTGCCCGCGGTCGATCTCGGGATTGGCCCGATCGTCCGGACGGGGTCGCCAGTCGCGCAGGACGGCCCCGTCCGGGTCCAGGATGCGCATGGCCTGCCCCTCGGGACGAGACAGCGCCCGAAACTCCGCCGCCAACCCGGCCCTGTCCAGCGCGAGTTGGCCCATCCCCTCGCGCAGGTCCAGCGTGCCACCCGGGGGGCGCGCATCGGGGGCGGGATCACGTTCGAGGATGGTGACGGGGTGGCCATGGCGGTACAGGACTCGGGCAAAGGTAAGGCCGGCGGGACCACTCCCGACTACGGCGATGCGGTGTCTCATGCCGATACACCGTATTACTCGATACACTGCATCGCAACCATCGAGGCCGACGTCGAGGACCCGGTCGTCTTCGAGGAGGACGAGGCACCTCCGGCCGCCTCCACCCGCTCCAGCGGCCGAAGTTCGGCGAATTGCCCACCCACCCGCTGCCGGGCGACGCCGTACACGTCTTCGAGATGCTCTGTCATCGAGGCGGACTTGGGTGTTGCCGCCCGAGATTGACTCGTCGGTAGGCTCGTGCTGTCGAAATCCGAGCCGTTGGTGCGGAGTCGGGGGAGCCTTGGGCGTCGAGATCGTGGAGTACGAGTTGGCCTCCCCGTGGGAGGGCTTTCTGGCGGAGCCGATCGGTGGTCCTGCGGCGGCGGGTGTTCTGGTGTTGTCCGGTTCGAGCGGACGGATCGAGCGCGAGCGGTGTCGGCTCTTCGCCCGCGCCGGGGTTACGGCGGTGTCGATCCGGTGGTTCGGCGGGCCCGGGCAGCCGTCGGGTATCTGCGAGGTCGCGCTGGAGACCTTCGTCGCCGCGACCGGGTGGCTGCGAGAGCGCGGCACGGAACGCGTCGGTGTCCTCGGCGTGTCCAAGGGCGCCGAGGCCGCGCTACTGGTGTCCACCGTCTCGGATTGCGCCGACGCCGTGATCGCGCTCGCCCCGACGTCGGTCGTCTGGGCCAACGTCGGCGCCGGCCGCGACGGTTGCGAGCGCCCGTGTCGCTCCGGCTGGACCTGGCAGGGGCAGCCGCTCCCCTTCGTCCCCTACGACGACTCCTGGCAGCCGACGGAACCTCGAGATGCTCCGGTGTCCGTGCTCGGCTGGTACGAACGCAGCCTCGCGACGCATCCGGACCGGCTCCCCGCCGCGACCATCCCCGTGGAGAGGACCGCAGCCGACCTGGTCCTGATCGCGGGCGGCGCGGACCGGATGTGGCCCTCGATGCGCTTCGCGCACGAACTCGCGGACCGCTACGCGGCAACCGGACGCAAAGCAGCCCTCATCTCCCGCCCCGACGCGGGCCACCGAACCGTATTCCCAGGCGAGGCCCCTCCACCCCCATCCCCCCACTTCGACCACGGCGGCACCCCCGATGCCGACGCCAAGCTCGGCGCAGCCGCCTGGCCAACCGTCCGAGCCACCATCCTCGGCACCTGACCACCGGCCGGGACGCCGGTACCAAGTGGCCGGTAATCGGCTCGCGATCGACGTGCCGCCTGCCCACCGCGCATGTCGGATCCAACTCCCGACGTTCCCCCGGCGCATTCGACGCCTCGTAACGCTCGGCCCCCGCCACTTCCTGACCCTGGAACCGAACCCCGACGACTGGCGCATCGTCATCGAAGTCGAGTCAGGAGAATGGATCCGCTCGCCGACCCGGTGAGCGTTTCCGGTTGTGGCACCGGGTGTCGGGGGGTCAGTGGTGTTGGGTTGCCGAGGTGCGGGCGTATCGGGGGAATTCGGTGGTTTGGTTGCCCAACGTGAGTAGGCGGTATGTGTAGCGGGCCGCGCTTTCCAGGTTTTGGGCTTTGCGTAGTGCGTCCTGGGGGGATGTGCCCACCGTGGAGCAACCGTGGTGGGCCAGGATTACGCAGTCGCTGTGGCGGGTCGCGGTTGCCGCGGCTTCGGCCAGTTCGCGGGAGCCGTTGGGGTGGAACGGCACACGTTCGATCACGGGGGCGTACGCGATGTGGTCGAGGGTGAGTTGCCGGATGCGCTCGCCCATGGCGTCGACGAGCACGGCGTATTCGGGATGCACGTGCACCACCGCCTCGACGTCGGGTCGGGCCAGGTAGGTGTGTTGGTGCAGGCGCCATTCGCTGGACGGTGCCGCCGAACCCGCGTCGCCCGCGAGCGGCTCGCCGTCGAGGCGCACGATCGCGAAGTCCCGTTCGGTCAGCCGGTCGAGCCGGCTGCCGGCAGCCGTCACCGCGAAGGTGTCGGTGCCGGGCAGCCGGGCGGACAGGTTGCCGCCGCTCGCCAGGACGAGGCCGCTGTCCACGCACTGCCGGCCGGCGTCGACCAGGGCCGCGAGGATGTGCTTCGCCGTCATCGGGGTCCGCGTCCCTCGCCGCCCGCCGGCGCGGACGCGGCCTCGGCGACACGCGCCGGGGTCAGCGTGGCCCGGTCCACGAGCAGGGTTCGGGACAGCCGCAACATCGCGGCGCCGACGACGGCGTACCGATCGTCGTCCAGCGTCTCCAGGTCGCTCACCTTGGCCAGCCCCACGGTACGCCGCGCCGCCTCGCAGCCCGCGAAGCCGAACGCGTCGGCGAGGACGGCCGGCAGCCGCCCGTCGAGGTAGGCGTCCGGGTAGCGCTCCGGCGCGCGCCGCCCCGGCCAGTGTCCGCGCAGCCGTGCCGTGAACGCGTCCCAGCTCGTCGTGAGTGTCCCGAACAGGGCCTCTGCACGCCCCTGTTCGCCCAGCGCGGCGGCCCGGGTGCCCGCGAAGAGCAGGTTCGCCCACAACATGCCGAGGTCGAACCCGATCGGCCCGTAGCACGCGAACTCGGGGTCGAACGCCCGCACCGACAGGTCGCCGTCCCGCGCGTTGCCGCGAACGAAGACGCTGCCGGTGTGCAGGTCGCCGTGCAGCAGGGTTTCCTGCGTGGTGAGGAACGTGTGTTTCATCGCCATCGCGGCGGCCGACCACGCCCGATCCGCCCGCAGTTCGGCGTAGAGCGCGTCGAGCGCCGGGCGCACCGAGTTGCGTTCGGCGCCCAGGAAGGGCTCGGTGAACACCAGATCCTCGGTGATCTCGCACAGTTCCGGATTGATCGCGGCGGCGGCACGGGCACGGAACTCGGCCTCGGTGAGGCTGCCTACCGAGGTGCCGAACGCGACGTCGGCGAGGTATTCGGCGAGTCGTTCGGCGACGCCCTCGTGTGCTCCGCCGGCGTTGAGCCGGGTGCGGAACACCTCGTGGTCGGACAGGTCTTCGAGCGCGAGCACATACCCGTCGGGGTCGAAGTCGAGGAGACCACAGACGTGTTCGGACAGTGCGCCGTGGATCCGCAGGGCGGCGGCCTCCCGCACCGCACGCTGTTCGGTCATCGGCCATTCCGGGCCGACGAGGCGTACATACGGCAGCGCCTGCTTCAGCACCAGCCGTCGGCCCGCGGCGTCCGCGCAGACGAAGACGAGGTTGAGGTTGCCGTCGCCGACCTCGGCGACGGTGAGCGTCGTCGGGTCGATCAGGTCGCGCAGCGTGGCGCGTTCGGCGATGTAGGCGGGGACCTCGGCGGAGGTCAGGATCCGGTCAGCCATGGGTGCGCTCCGCGATCGCCGGTGCGGTGGTGGGGACTTCGGGGCCGGCTCCGACCCGAGAGTCGGAGCCGGGTGTCGCCGCGGCGGCCCGGCGGCGCCGGCCGCGGCGCAGCGAGAAGGACATCAGCAGGGCGAAGATGAGCACGAGCCCCTTGATCAAGTCCTGTGTGTAGTAGGGCAGTCCGCGCATGGTCAGGCCCTGGAGGATCAGCCCGATGAACACCGCGCCGACGAACGTGCCGAGCGCGTTGGGCTTCTTGGCGCCCAGCACCGCGTAGCCGACAAGGGTCATGGCGACCGCGTCGAGCAGCGAGGAGTCGCCCGCGGTGACGTCGCCCTGCCGCAGGCGCGAGGCGAGGATGATGCCGGCGGTCGCGGCGAGTACGCCCGAGATGGCGTAGGCGGCGAACTTGTAGCGCTTGACCCGGGTACCGGCCAGGCGCGCGGCCTCCTCGTTGCCGCCGACGGCGTAGAACACCCGTCCGTGGCGGGTACGTTGCAGGAAGACCCACAGCAGCAGGGCGATGACGAGGAAGAGGTGGACGGAGTAGGGGATGCCGAACAGCTTGTCGCCGTCGATGGCGGTGAAGTCGTCGGTGAACCTGCCCTTGACCACGGTGCCGTCGCCGAGCTTCATGCCGGTGGTCAGGGTCTGGCCGTCGACGAGCCAGCGTTTGAGGCCCTGGATGGTGAACATGGTGCCGAGGGTGGCGAGCAGCGGCGGGATGTTCAGGAACACGATGAGGGTGGCATTGACACATCCGACGAGCAGGCCGACCAGGAGGCAGATGACGATCGCGCTCGGGCCGGTGAGTTCGTAGTGGATCATCGCCTCGGCGGCCACCGTGACCGACAGGCCGGTGACCGCGCCGACCGACAGGTCCAGGTCGCCGACGATGGCGGTCAGCGTCATCCCGAGCGCGGCGATCGCCGCGACCGCCTGGATCTGCAGGATCGACACCGTGTTGTCCCAGGTGCCGAAGCCCGTCGTGGTGGCGGAGAACGCGATGTAGAGCGTGACGCCCACGAGGATGATCCCGTAGCGGACCACGAAGTCGCCGAGCGCGGCCGGGAACGCGGCCGGAAGTGGGGTCCGCCGCGCGGTCGATGTCGAGTCGCGCAGATTCATGCGTGGCTTTCCTTTCCGGCTGCGCTCGGCGCTGCCTCCGAGGGCGGTGGTGACGGGGTACGGCGTACGCTCATCGCCGCGATGAGGCGTTCGCGGCCGGCGTCGCTCAGGGCGAGGTCGGCGGTGATCCGGCCGCGGTCGAGCACCACGATGCGGTCGCCGACCTCCAGGGCCTCGTCCACGTCGGAGGTGGCGACCAGGACCGCGGCGGTCGCGGCGAGTTCGCGCACGGTGGCGCCGATGTCGTGGCGGGCGTTGATGTCGACGCCGCGGAACGGTTCGTCGAGCAGCAGTACCCGCGGTTCGCCGAGCAGCCAGCGGCCGATGACCACCTTCTGCTGGTTTCCGCCGGACAGGGTCTCGATCGGCGCGTCGGGGCCGGCGGCCACCACGCCGAGGTCGCGCATCATCGTCGCGGTGGCCCGGCGTTCGGCGCCGGTGCGCATCAGGGTGCCCCGGGTGAACGTGCTCACGAAGGGCAGGGTCAGTTGGGAGCGGATCGGCCAGCCGGGGATGATCGCCTGTTCGTGGCGGGATTCGGGAACGAGGTAGACGCCGCGTTTGATCGCGGCGCCGGGATACCCGGGATCGAAGGGGCGACCGTCGAGGGTTCGCCGGCCCGCGCCGATCGACGTGGCGCCGAAGATCCATTCGAGCAGTTCGGTCTTGCCACTGCCGAGCAGACCGAGCAGCACGGTGACCTGGCCGCGGTGCAGTTCGAGGTCGAGGGGGTGCGGGTCGTCCTCCTGTAGGCGGACCCCTTCGAGCGCCAATACCGGCTCCCCCGGCGGGAGTTCGGCACGCTCGGACTCGGCGGGGGTACGGTCGAACAGGGCGGTCAGTACGGTCGTCCAGTCGAACCCCCGCCCGGGTATGGGCTCGAACTCGCCCTGCATGGCCCCGTCGCGCAGGACGCCGACGCGGTCGCACAGTTGGTCGATCTCGGCGAGTTTGTGGGTGACGAACAGGACGGTCATGCCGTCCGCGGCGAGCGCGCGCACCAGGTCGAACAGGCGCGCGCTCTCCTCCGCGGACAACGCCGAGGTGGGTTCGTCCAGGATCAGCAGCCTGGGTTTGCGGGACAACGCCCGGGCCAGGACCAGGAGTTGCCGCTCGGAGACGCCCACGTCGCGCACCGGTGCGCGCAACGTCTGCCGGTCGAAGCGCAGGCCCAGGGTGGCCGCGACCTCGACGGCCTGGGCCTCGGTCCGACGCCGGCTGAACAGGATGGGCGAGGATCGGTCGCCGAGCCGGTCCAGCGCCAGGTTCTCCGCGACGGTCATGTCGAGGATCACCCCGTCGTTGGGGTTCTGGTGCACGGTGCCGATGCCGCTGCGCTGGGCGGCGAGCGGGTCGGGGAAGACCACGACTTCGCCGTCGCGCAGGATCTCGCCCCCGTCCGGGGATTCCGCGCCCGAAAGAATCTTGATGAGCGTGGACTTGCCCGCGCCATTGGCGCCCATCAGGCCGTAGATGTCACCCGCGCCGATGCGGAGGCCGACCCCGCGCAGCACCCGGTTCGGGCCGTAGCTCTTCGAGATGTCCCGCACTTCGAGGACGGTGTCCCGGTGGCGGTCTCGGCGGTCTTCGCGTCGGTCGTCTTGTCGGGGCTGCACGGGGCCTCCTTTCCGGTTTCGACCGAGGGTGGGTCAGGCGCCCGGCCGGATCGGGGTGATCCACGGCGCCCCGAGCACGTCCGGGGTGGCCAGTTCGGGCAGTGCCTTGCGCAGCGTGTCCATGTTCGTCACGCCGTTCGCCTTGAGCGTGTCCTGGGTGATCAGCGTCGCGGGGATGGTCATCTTCTGCGGCAGGTCGACCTTCCCGGCCGCCGCGATCGAGGCCCGGGCCACGACCGCGCCCACGTTCGCCGGGTCGGTGGCGGCGGTGGCCCGCCACGGGCTGCCGGCCTCGGTCATCAGCTGGATGTCGGCGGTGGAGACGTCCACGCCGTAGACCTTCACCTTGTTCGTCACGCCGTTCTGGCGCAGCGCGATCAGCGTGCCCTTGGCGAGTTCGTCGTAGGCGGCGAACGCGAGCGTGGTGTCCGGGGCGGCCGACAGCGCCGCGGTGCCCTCGGTCGCGGTGTCGGCGGCCACCGACTCGGTGTACTTGCCGAAGCGCGCCTTCTGGGTGAACGTCGGGTTGTCCTTGAGGAACTGCTGGTACACCTTGTCGCGGGAGTCGAGCGGCGCGATGCCGGACACGTTGACGTAGGCGAGCTTGCCGCCCGAGGGGTTGTCCTGCTTCATGTAGCCGAGGATCTTGTCGGCGATCGAGGCGTCGTCCTGCGATATGTAGGTGGCCTTGCAGTTGGAGATCGCCACGTCGTAGACGACGACCGGGATGCCCTTGGCGATCGCGTCGTCGATCTTGGGGTTGACCGAGTCGGCGAGGCCGTGGTCCACGATGATCACGTCGGGCTTGGCGTTGATGGCCTGGTCGAGCTGGCTGACCTGGGTCGCGTTGTTGCCCCGCGCGTCGTACACGGTGACGCTGCCGCCGGCGGCCTTGATCTGCTTGGTCGCGCCGTCGCCCCACTGCTCGAAGTAGTCGCCGACGCCGGATTGGCGGACGAGCGCCACCTTGAAGTCGCCCTTGAGGCCGGCGGGCTTGGCCTCGGGCAGTTTGCGCGCGTTGTCGACGGTGCGCTGCGTCGCGCAGTTGCCGGCGCCGCCGGCGGCACCGGACGCGCCGGGCTCCGCCTTCTTGTCGTCGGTGCTCTGGGAGCAGGCGGCGAGCAGGGACATTCCGACGGCGGCGGCCCCGATCACGCGAATGGCCTTGGATCTCATGGTGTTCTCCTCACTCGGTGGTCTCGGCCACGACCGGCCGGTCCGCGGGGGTGTCATGCACGGGAGGTGTCGCCGGCAGGGGTGTCGCCCGCCGCGACGTCGATGACGCGCGTGTCGGTGACGATCGCCGTGATCAGGTCGGCGGGTGTCACGTCGAAGGCGGGATTGAGGGCGGTGGCGTCGGGCGGGGTGACCCGTACACCGTGGAAGAAGCGGACCTCGGCGCCGCCGCGATCCTCGATCTCGATCGCGTCGCCGTTCGGGGTGTCCCGGTCGATCGTGGTCTCGGGGGCGACCACCAGGAACGGCACCCCGGCCCGAGCCGCGGCCAAGGCCACCGCGAACGTGCCGATCTTGTTCGCCGTGTCGCCGTTGGCGGCGATCCGGTCGGCCCCCACCAGCACCGCGTCGACGCCGCCCCGGGCCAGCGTGATCGCCGCAGCCGAGTCCACGATCACGTCGTACCGCGCGCCCATGCGGCCCAGTTCCCACGCGGTCAGCCGCGCACCCTGGAGCAGCGGCCTCGTCTCGCACGCGATGGCGCGCACCAGTCGGCCGTCGCGGTGCAGCTTCGCCACCACGCCGAGCGCCGTGCCGTGCTCGACGGCGGCGAGCGCGCCGGTGTTGCAGATGGTCAGTACGGTCAGCGCGGCCCGGTCCGGAACCAGCCGCGCCAGCGCGTCGGTACCCCGTTCGGCCATCGCGACGCAGGCCGCGATGTCCGCGTCCCGTACCCGCAGCGCGGCGTCCAGGGCGGCGAGCGGGCCGCCCTGCTCCAGGGCGGCGAGCGCGGTGTCCACGCCGTAGGCGAGGTTGACCGCCGTGGGCCGGGCCTCGCGCAGTTCGGCGATGGCCTGCCGGGCCCGGTCGGCCGGCAGGTTCTGCGCGGCGAGCGCGACGCCCAGGGCGCCGGCCACGCCGAGTGCGGGGGCTCCGCGTACCGCCAGTCGTTGGATCGCGTCCACCAGGACGTCGAGGTCGTGGATGTCGAGTTCGACGAGGCTGTCGGGCAGCAGGGTTTGGTCGACCAGCCTGATGAATCCCCTGCCGGGTTCCCGCTCGGCGTCGTCGGCGGGAATCCAGTCGATCGTGCGCATCCGCCGCGTCTCCGTCTCTTCGTGGGACGACCCGTCGATGCCTCCGCGGGTCGTCCTCATGATCCGAGTGCGCCGAAGTTGTCAGACAATTCGAAGCGTGTCAAGATGTCCGACATGGCGACCCAGACACGGCGGCCGCTGGCCGACGACATCGTTCGGGAACTCAAGATCGAGATCCGCGACGGCGTCCATCCCGCGGGGGCACGGTTGCCGACCGAGGCCGATCTGTGCAGGCGGTTCGGGGTCTCGCGGGCCACGGTGCGCACCGCGCTCAAGGAACTCGACGTGCTCGGCCTGATCCGCACCCAGCAGGGCGCGGGCACATTCGTGCGCACCCGCCCCGCGGTGCGCGACGGCCTGGAACGCATGGGCTCGATCACCGAGTCGATCCGGCGCAGCGGCAAGGAACCCGGGCACGAGTACGGGCGGCGCACGCTGCGCCAGGTGCTGCCCGACGAGGCCGAACGCATGGGTGTTCCGTCCGACACCGAGGCGCTGGAACTGCGCCGCCGGGTGACCGCCGACGGCGACGTGGTCGCCTACTCCTACGACGTGATCCCGCGCGGCCTGCTGCCGGCCGCGTTCGATCCGGAGGAGCTGAGCGGGTCGTTGTTCGCCTATTTCGAAACCGAGTTGGGCATCCATCCGACGCTCGGCCTCGCGAAGGTGCACGCGGTCTCGTCGGCGCACATCGCGTGGGGTCCGGACGCGGCCAAACACCGCCTGTTCGTGCTGCTCGACCAGTTGCACTACGACGACGACCACCGGCTGCTCGCATACTGCAAGACGTATTTCGTCGAGGGCTCCTACGAGTTCCAGCTGGTACGCACGGCCTGACCGCGCCGGCACGGCGGCCCGACCGCACGGCGCCCGGGGCGAACCCGCGAGCGCACGAGCGGCGGCCTCTCGAAGCCCAACCGCGCAAGCGCACGGCAACGAGCGGGTACGCGCGCGCAGTTCCGCGCGTACCCGCCCAACTCCCCCTACCGTGCCCGTTCGTGGGCACGGTAGGCACTCACACGACCCGTTCGCTGCCACCGTCCACGGGGATCTGCGCGCCCGTGGTCGCGGCGAAGTCGTCGGAGCACAGCCGGGTGACCGCCTGCGCCACGGTGGTGCTGCTCACCTCGGTACGCAGCAGGTTGCGCCGCTTGTACTCCTCGACCGTCATGCCGTAGTCGGCGGCGCGCTTGGCCAGGATCTCGTCGGTCCACAGGCCGGTGTCGAAGACCGCGTCCGGGTGCACCACGTTGACCCTGATGCCGTCGGCGGCCCACTCCAGCGCGGCCACCCTGGACAACTGCGTGACGGCCGCCTTGGACGCCGAGTACGCCGCCGCGCCCGGCCCGGGCGCCGGCACGTTGCGGGACGCGATCACCACCACCCGGCCGCCGCGTGGCGCGAGCGCGAGCAGTGGGTGGGCCTCGCGGAACAGGAGGGCGACGGAGTCCACGTTGACCGCCATCGAGGTGCGCCACGCGTCGGCGTCCAGCGCGGAGATCGGCGCGCCCGCCTTGAACACGCCCGCGCTCGCGACCACCATGTCGAGGCCGCCGAACCGCTCGACGGCGGCCCGCAGGGCGCTTTCCACGGCGGCGCGGTCGGTGACGTCCACAACCTGACCGAGGTATCCGGCGCCCGGCAGGGTCTGCGTGACGCCGGCGTCGAGGTCCCAGCCGACGACGCTCGCGCCGGCCGCCGCCAGCGCCTGTGCGCACGCCCTGCCGATGCCCGACGCGGCCCCGGTGACCAGCGCGACCTCGCCGGCGAACGCCTGCGGCGCCCCGGCCCGGCGCAGCTTGGCCTGCTCCAGGTCCCAGTATTCGAGGTCGAAGATGTGCTCCTCGGACGCGGGCCGGTAGCCGCCGAGGCGTTCGCCGACGGTGATCACGTCCATCGTGTGCCGGTAGATGTCGCGGGCGACGTCGGTGTCCTTGGCGCTGCCGCCGACCGTGAGCATGCCCAGGTCGGGGTCCAGCACGATCCTCGGCGCCGGGTCCAGCGGCTTCAACTCGGTGCCGCGACGCCGGTGATGGCGTTCGAAGTACTCCCGGTAGCGGTCGGCGTAGCCGGCCACGTCACGGCCCACCAGCGGCACCCGCTTGGTGCGGATGACGTGGTCGGGGGTCGCCGGGCCCCGCGAGGCGACCTCGGCCAGGTCGGCCCGCGCGACGAACCTCGCCGTGTCCTCGTCGGCGTGCCGGGCGACGATCATCGGCCGGCCCGCGGCCTCGCTGATCTCCCGGCGCAGCAGGGCGAGTTCGGCGCTCGTCGGGCGTGCCGGCGCGGGGGCGGGGGCGGGCGCGGCGTCGGTGTGTTCGGCCAGTCGGCGCTCGGCGCGGGTGATCAGGTCCAGGTGGCGCTCGTACGCCTCGCGAGTGTCGTCGCCGAAGGTGAACAGGCCGTGGTTGAGCAGTACGAGGCCGATGGTCCCGGCGTGTGCCTGGTCGCGCCACACCTCGGCGCAGCGCACGGCGAGATCGAAGCCGGGCATCACGTACGGGACGATCGCGACGTCGTCGCCGAACACGTCCCGGATCACCGCCTCGCCGTCGGCGAGGTTGGTCAGGGTCAGGATCGCGTCGGCGTGGCTGTGCTGTACTGCGCGGTGCGGCAACATCGCGTGCAGCAGCGCCTCGACGGAGGGGTCGGGGGCGGACGCGTCGAGCAGTGCGCAGCGCAGTTCGTTGACCATCTGGGCGTCGCTGAGCGCGCTGACGGTGAGCAGTTCGCGCAGCCGGGCCAAGCGCAGCGGGGCGAACCCCTCGGGGCCGATCGAGGCCAGGTCGTGGCCGCTGCCCTTGACGTAGAGCACCTCGACCGGCGCGCCGGTGACATCGGCGATCTCGGCCTTGACGGAGGTGTTGCCGCCGCCGTGCAACACGAGTGTGGGTTCGCCGCCGATCAGCCGTGAACCGTAGGCGCACTGCCCCAGGGGACCGTCGCCGGCGTCCGCGTCGGACCATCGATTGCGCATGGGTGCACCGTCCTCGTCCTGGTATTCATCAGACCAACCAAGCCAATTTGTCTGACAACCTAGGAGCTGTCGTGCCCACGGTCAATACGCCGGCCCGGAAGGCCGGGTCCGCCCGGGCACCACCGCACCGCGAGCGAGGTACGCACCGGTTCACGTCGTACGAAGTCCGCCGCGGCCTGCTCGGGTGCGGGGCCGCGGCGGTTCGGTCGGGGTGGGTCGGACGCGGAGGAGGGCCTTGATGGCGCGGCGTTCGTCCATGGCGCGGTATGCCTCTGCGGCCTGGTCGAGGGGGAGCGTGGGGCCGAAGACCTTCGATGCTGTCGCCCTGCTCCTTCGTTCACGTGCTGTGGCGGAGGCAACAGCGGCCGACATGGCCGAAGCACAGGCCGAGAGCCGGCTGGCACGGTTGTGGACGGAACACAGGATCAACGAGGAGTACTGCGCCTCCTACTTCGCGAGGCTTCGAACGATGGCCGAACTCGCAGCGGCACGCCATCTCCCCGCCGCGACCTGACCACCGGGTTCGAAGGCGGACTCGGACCGTCCCACCGCCCCTGCCGGTGGCCGTGTTCGTCGCCCGGGCCTGACCGGCCGGGAGGTCGGCGCGCACCCGTTCCTCGGCGCCGGCAGCGTGAAACCCGGGTCACCCGCCTACTCGTAACGCTCGCCGTCTCCTACCGCGCGAGCACCGCCCGCCGCCCGGGCAACGAGGCACCGGAGCAGCGGCCCCTCGCGGTCCACCCCTTCGGGTCGGTAGGGCCGAGGCCCGCGTCGAGCCGGCGCCCGCCTCCGGCTTCCCCGGTGCCGGACACGGGCCGCCGTCCCCGCTCGATGGCGATTCAGTCGAGGTCCGGCATGAGGGGCGAGCCGTGCTCCTCGACGGCGAGGGCCACGACCCGCAGGAGGGCGGCCAGGTCGCCCACCTGCTTGCCGGTCAGGGGTGCCAGCAGACCGGTCTCGGCCGCCCGCTGGTCGTCGATCACCGCCGCCCACGTCTCGGCGCCCCGGGGGGTCAGGCCGACGAGCAGACTGCGGCGATCCTCGGCCGCATGCTCACGCGTGATCAGGCCCGCCGACTGCAGGCGGTCGAGGCGGCTGGTCAGCGTCGCGGGATGGACGCCGAGCCCCCGGGCCAGGCGGGTGGGCGCCATACGGTACGGCTCGCCCGCCGAGCGCAGGCGCCACAGGATCTCGTACTCCCACAACTTCAGGCCGTGCCGCGCCAAGGCGGCCTCCTTCTCCTGCTGCAGGTGTCGCACGAGCATCTGCATGCGGGTGATGGCGCCCTCCAATTCCGGTTCCAAGCCCGGGACTTCGTGCTCCCAACGGAGGATGTGCCGGTCGATCGAGTCTTGTGTCCGCGCCGATTGCGCCGCCGCATGCCGTGCTGTCACAGGGCCACCCTACCCTCCGGAAATTATTATTTCAGATATTTTGAAATCGTAGTACTGTCCGAACCCATGACGACCTTCACCCTCGCCGGCCGCATCGACGAACACGTCGTCGACAGTGTGCTGTTGCGCGGCAACCCCCTCGGCGACCCGACCCGACGCCCGCTGTGGGTCTACACCCCACCCGACTACGACGAAGCGCCCCAACGCCGCTACCCCGTCACGTATCTGCTGCTCGGCTACGCCGGTACCCTCCCGGTCTGGGGCAACCGCACGGCCTTTCGCAAGCCGGTCCCCGAACTGATCGACGAGATCTTCGCTCGCGGCGAGGCACCCGGGATGGTGCTGGTCTTCGTGGACGCCTGGACCACGTACGGCGGCAGCCAGTTCATCGACTCGCCCGGCACCGGCCGCTACCACTCCTACCTGTGCGAGGAGATCGTGCCGTACGTCGACGCCCATTACCGCACCCTCCCCGAGCGCGACCACCGGGCCATCGCGGGCAAGTCCAGCGGCGGACTCGGCGCCGCGATCACCTCGATGCTCCGCCCGGACCTGTTCGGCGCCTTCGCCACCCACTCCGGCGACTCGCTGTCCGAGGCCCAATACCAACCGCACTTCCTCACCGCGGCCCGCCAACTACGGCCCTACGGCGGCGACATCCTCCGCTGGTGGGCCGACTTCCGCTCGCGCGTCGCCTTCACCAGGGAAGAAGACCTGAACCTCCTGGAGATCCTCGGCGTCTCCGCCTGCTTCTCCCCCGGCCCCGACGGCTCCCCCACCCTCCCCTTCGACCCCCGCACCGGGGCTCTGCGCGAGAGCGAGTGGCAACGCTGGCTGGCCTGGGACCCGGTACGCATGGCCCCCGCGCACGCCGACGCCCTCCGCTCGCAGCGCGGCATCCGGATCGACGCCGGCACCCGCGACGAATGGTTCCTCGACCTGGGCGCACTGGCCTTCCGCAACGCGCTCACCGACATCGAAGTCCCCGACGACATCGTGTACTTCGAGTTGTTCGAGGGCGGCCACCACGCCGTCGAACACCGCATGCCGCCCGCCCTGGCCTGGTTGGCACACCGCGTCACGGACCACCCCTGACCGTCGGCGCCCGGCGCGGCTTCATAATGGCGTCATGTCGCTCACCGGAACCGACGCGTACCGGGACGCCGACGCTCTCCCCCCTCTGGTCCGGCGGGCGGTGGAGGCGGCGCGCCGGCACGGATTCGCGTTCTCCTGCAGGCCCGAACAGGGCCGCCTGTTGCAGGTGTTGGCCGCCGGGGCCACGCACCGCATCGGCGAGACCGGGACCGGATACGGCGTCGGCCTGGCGTGGTTGGCCTCCGGCGCGCTCCCCGGCACCAGGCTCGTCAGCGTCGAACGCGACCCGGACAGGGCGCGCGTCGCGGCGGAGGTCTTCCGGGACTGCGATCACGTCGACGTCTTCCCCGGCGACTGGCGGCGCATCGCCGACCACGGCCCCTACGACCTGCTCGTCCTCGACGGCGGAGGCCAGGCCAAGGGCAACGGCGCCGCCGATCCCGCCCACCTGCTCACCCCCGGCGGGACGGTCGTGATCGACGACTTCACCCCCACCACCACGTGGCCGCCGTACTTCGACGGCGCGCTCGACCACCCCCGCCTGCACTGGCTCGAACACCCCGAACTCCGAGCCACCCAACTCCGCCTCGCGGCAGACCTCGGCGTAGTCGTCGGAACCCGACTCCCACCCCGCTGACGCCACCGCGCCACGCCGACTCGGCCGCACCGCAGGCGGCGCGCGAGCCGGTCAGCCGGTGAAGAACGCGCCGACGCCGTACTGTTCCTGGCGAGCGACGAATCCTCCTACTTCACCGGCTCGATCCTTTACCCCGACGGGGGATTCAACGCCCCCAGCCACTGACCCCTCCCCCGCCGGGTACGGAGCCGACGTTTTCACTCCCCTGGAGCAACACCGCGCCGGCAACCGGATCGAGCGCGGACCGGGGCCGGGTCCGGGCCGGAGGTCGGAGGCCGGCGTGAAGCTCCCGTTTCCGCCGACCGCCGACGCTTCCTCCGCACACGCGGTCCGTTCGTCGGACCGGGGGGATGGACCGACGCCGGATCGCGCGGGCACCGGCCACCGGAGCAGCCGGCACACCCATACGCCTACCCCCGTCACCCGGAGCGATACTCCGCCCGGGTGACGGGGGTAGGCCGCGAAAACGCCGCGGATGCCCGCCGAAGGCGCCGAGCAGGCGCCCCGGATTCGTACGTCCGCCGGTTCCGCGGGGCCGCGCCGGCAGCCTCGGGGGCACACTGGGGAGATGGACGTTCTCGCCGCCCACGGCCACATCGACGTGCCGGGTGGGCGCCACGTCGAGGTGGACGTTTGTCTGCACGACTGGCCCGCGGCCGACACCGACTACCCGTTCACCTGGAACGCGGTACTCACCGGCGGCCCGAAACTCGCCGTCGGCACCGAGGGTGAACTGCACATCGACACCGAGAACACCGACCACGGCCACCCCTGCGTCGTGATCGCGAGCACCGACCACCACATCCAGGTCCGCGGACACGAGAACCACGCGCGCGCCCTCGCCCCGGGCCGCGAGAACCCGCCGCCATCGGCTACCGCGTTCGAGTGAACCGCCCCTGCACCCGATCCCCCTGAGCATCCGTGTCGTTGGGCCGTAAAGAGGCGCCCAACGGGCACTCTCGGCCTCGCAAACCGGACCCCGGGTCCTCGCGCTTGCATCCCGCGAGGACCCGGCCGGACCACCCCGCGAGGACAACCCCCGCCGGGCCCGCCGTACCCACCAGCGGACCCGACGGGGTGCCGCGCGCTTCGGCTCGCTCGCTCCGGGGACGAGCGAGCCGAAGCGCAGCCGGTCACGCCCGGTGCCCGGCGACGGCGGCAGCCAACCGGCTCTCCAACGCGCAGCCACAGTTTCCGCGGCGCCTGCTCCGACCAGCGCCGCAGGGTCGCCTCCTCGGCCGGGTCGGCGGCCGGGGGCGAGACGAAGTCGGCGAGGAGGACGAGTGCGCCGGGATTTGCGTATTCGGTGATCACGGTGCGCCCGTCGCGGCCCGGCGCGCCGGCTCCGAGGCAAGCCGCTCCGGTGGGCGCAGGGAGCTGCGGCCCTCGTTCCAGGCGGTGAGCAGGTGCGCGGCGAGCCGGTCCTCCACGACGCCGCCGGCCCGGATCCCGAAGACCACATCGTCCTCGAGGTCGGGTTCGTGCTCCAGCAGCGCCGCCACCACTTCGCGGCGCATGAGCTGTTCGTGGACGGCGTCCGCCTCGACGTGTTCGGTGTAGAACAGGGCGCACGCCGGGTCCGCGACGTTCAACCGTTCCAGCGCCGCGGCAAGGCGGGCCGCACCGGGTGGCGAGCCGATCTCGATGGCCGCGAACTGGCCCACGGCCATGCCCCGGTGCGCCCGGTGCAGTCCGAACAGTGACATGAGGTTGACCACCGCCAGCATCGGCGCGGGCACCCGGTCGAGGTAGAAGCCATACGTCGGATCGAGCCCGAGTCCGCGCATGAGGTCGGCGAACAGCCGCGCGTGCATACGTTCGGCACGGCCGCCGCCGTACTCGTCGAACTCGACGGTGACCACACCCGCCTTGGCGCGTCCGGTCAGGCGCGGGATGAGCCACGCCTGGGGGTCGGCCTCCTTCAGGTGGTAGAGCGAGCGGTGCACGACGTACTCGCGGAACTGCTCCAGGTCACCGCGCTCCAGGAGGTGGCGGCTGACCCCGGTGCCGTCGAGGGGCTCGATCAGCAGCGGCGCGAGGGCATCGTCCACACCGCCATCGGCGTCGACGTTCTCCCGCAGTGCGCACAGGAACGACTTCTCCAGTCGCGCACGCAGACGCAGGAGGTCGGGGTCCCATTCCCAGCGCGGATCGACTCCCGCGAACGCGCGATAGTGCAGTTCATAGCAGGCGTACAGGGCGAACTGGAGGTCCTCGCCGAAGCCGTCGGCGCCGGAGTCGGGGTCGGCTCCGGCCGGCGCCCGTACGCCCGTCCCGGCCGGTTCGGCCAGAGCCGCGAGAACCGCGCGGGACAGCGGCCCGCGAGGGGTGGGCAGTATCGGCGTGGTCATCCGTCCTCCCCGGCCGTCGGTGGGGTAGATCGTGGCTCCGGTGGGAGCCGATGGGCTCGGTGGCTGGTGTCGCACCACGGCGGGCGACGGGTTCGGCGGCACGTGCACAGAGCCACCACGCTCCGGTCGGAGAAGGCCGTACTCCCGTCGGCAAGCTCCACCTCCACGGGCCCCTCGACCAGCATCGGGCCGCCGTCGACGACCGTGATCCTGCGGGTGTCACTGTGGGAAGTCGCCACGGATGACCACCAACTCCTCCTCGCGACAGCCCGGCTCGATCAGGCCGCGCTCCTCCAGGAAGGCCGCCCGCGCGGACAGGACGGGACCGAACGGCTCCAGGCTGCGGGCGACCACCCGGGCACGCAGGCCGACGGCTTCGAGCAGCCCCAGCGTCGTCCCCACGCCGCACAGCGCGGAATGCACGACCAGGAGCGTGCCCTGGGGCTTCAGGTGGCGCGGCACCTGGGTACACAGCCGATCCAGCACGAGCCGCCCGTCCGTACCGGCGTCCCAGGCCCGCGCCCGCCCGCGCGGAGCGGCGTTCTCCTCCCGCGTGGGCACGTACGGCGGATTCGCCAACACCACGTCGAACGTCCGGCCGGCCACGGGTTCCAACAGGTCGCCGCGACGTACGCTGACCCGGCCGCGACGCCACGCGCTGTTCAGGCGAGCCGCCCACACGGCCTGGCGGGAGATGTCGATCGCCGTGACCCGACAGCCGGGGGACGTCGCGGAAGCCGCCGCGAGCGCCACCGCCCCGGTCCCGGTCCCGACGTCCAACACCTGATCGGCTCGATGCAACCCCTGCTCGACGAACGCCGACGCCAGGAGTTTCGTGTCCGCCTGAGGTCGATACACACCGGGCAAACGAAGCATTCTCATCGTCGTCGGCTGCCCCCGGGGAGCCCCGACAAACTCCATGATCCTCGCGCCGACGGGATCGCACCGGGTGGGCGCCCGTGCACGTATCCGCCCGATGCCCGCCGCGCATGGGCCGGAGCCCTGCGGGTAGCGGGCGGATCGCGCGCCCGCACGGGCGACGGCCACGCCACCGACCGCCCCATGGTCGTGCTCGAAAGGACCCGCGATGAGTAAACCGGCCAAGGACACTGTCCCGCCCCCGCCCCCGCAGCAGCAGAGCGCGCCGGGCACGACCAGGCAGATGACGCCGTCCCCTCGGGACGAGATGGCCGACTACCGGGGCAGCGGGCTCCTCGACGGCAAACGGGCGTTGATCACGGGCGGCGACTCGGGTATCGGGCGCGCCGTGGCGGTCGCCTTCGCCAAGGAGGGCGCCCACGTCGCCGTCGCGTACCTGTCCGACCAGGAGGACGAGGACGCCGCGCACACCCGACGGCTGGTGGAGGCAACCGGGCGCACGTGTGTACTCCATCGCGCCGATCTGTCCATCGAACGCAACTGCCGGGAGATGGTCGAGCGCACCGTGGCCGACCTCGGCGGGCTCGACATCCTCGTCAACAACTGCGGCACCCAGAACCCGGTCGACGACCTCGAACAACTCGACAGCGCCCAGTGGGACCACACGTTCCGGGTGAACATCCACAGCTTCTTCTGGACCACCAAGGCCGCCCTGGCCCACCTCCCGTCGGGCGGCAGCGTGATCAACACGTCGTCGATCAACGGGCTGCGCGGAAACAAGACACTGATCGACTACTCCGCGACCAAGGGCGCGATCCTCGCGTTCACCTACTCCCTGGCCCAGTCCTTCCAGGAACGGGGTATCCGGGTCAACGCCGTCGCCCCCGGACCGGTCTGGACCCCGCTCATCCCGGCCACGTTCCCGCCGGAAAAGGTCGCCTCGTTCGGAGAGCAGACACCCATGGGCCGCGCCGCACACCCCGACGAGATCGCCCCGTCCTACGTCTTCTTCGCCTCCGGCCGCCTGTCCGGCTACTACTCCGGCGAAGTCCTGGCCCCCATCGGCGGCGAAACCCTCCCGGGCTGACCCCGCCGTACGGCACGAACGGCCGCCCGGCCGCTCGGTCGCTCGGTCGCTCGGTCGCTAGGCGGACGTCCCGGTTCGGCGGATCGCCTTGCCCACGAGGACGTCCGTGCGGCGGCCGTCCTCGATGACGAACCTGCCGTCGATCAGGACGTGTGGGATACCCGTGGGCAGGACGCGCGGGTTTTCGAACGTCGAGCCGGCCGCGACCGTGTCCGGGTCGAACAGGACCAGGTCGGCGCGGTATCCCTCGCGGACCAGACCCCGGTCGGGCAGGCCCAGTCGGGCCGCCGAACGCGAGGTCAGGTGCGCCACGCACTCCTCCAGGCTCAGCACCCCCAACTCGCGGACGTAGCGGCCGAGGTACTGCGGGAAGGTGCCGTACGCGCGCGGGTGTGGCTTGTCGCCCTGAAGGATTCCGTCGCTGCCGCCGGTGTGGACCCGGTGGCGCATGATCTGCCGAACGTTCTCCTCGTGCCCGACGTGCTGGAGGATCGTCGAGCCGAGCCGGTCGCCGATGAGCAGGCGTCGGGCGGTGACCCACGGCTCCTCGCCGTGCTCGGCGGCGCTGCGGGCGACGGTCTTGCCCACGTACGCCTCCAGACCCGGATCGGTGATGCCGGACATCTCGATCGTGTCCCACTCGATGGGGACACCGTGGCAGCCGTCGGAGCCGATCTCCTCCAGGTGGTGACGGATGCGCTCGGCCTCGGCGTCGTCCCGGAGCCGGGCCAGGGTCGCTTCGGGGCCGCCCTCGCTCGCCCAACTCGGCAGCACGGCGACGAGCGTCGTACAGCCGGGGGTGTAGGGATATGTGTCGAGGGAGATGTCGCAGCCGTCGTCCAGCGCCGCGTCCAGCAGGGCCAGGAGGTCGGGGGCCCGGCCCTTGTTCACGCCGAAGTTCATCGTGGCGTGGGCCAGGTGGAGCGCGCAGCCGGCCGCCTTCGTGAGTTGCACCATCTCCTCGTACGCCTGCAACGCCCCGGCTCCGTACGAGCGGTGGTGCGGGCAGTAGTAGCCGTCGTATCGGGCGACGACGCGGCACAGTTCGGTGAGTTCGGCGTCGTCCGCGTACATCCCGGGCGTGTAGGTGAGCCCGGACGACATGCCGACCGCGCCCTGCTCCATGCCCTCGGCGACGAGCTGTTTCATCCGGGCTAGTTCGGTGTCGGTCGCGGGGCGGCCGTCCCACCCCATGGCGTACATGCGCAGTGTGCCCTGCGGGATCAGGTAGGCCGCGTTGACCGCGATGCCCTGCCCGCCGAAGTTGCGGTCGAGGCGGTCGAGGTAGCCGCCGACGGTGCGCCAGTCGAAGTCGATGTCGGAGCCGTCGCCGTTCCAGCCGGTGATCGACCTGCGCACCTCGGCGAGCGTACGGTCGTCGACGGGCGCGTACGACAGGCCGTCCTGGCCGAGGACTTCGAGCGTCACCCCCTGTGCGGCCTTGGCGGAGTGGTCCGGGTCGCGCAGCAGCGCGAGGTCGCTGTGCGCGTGCATGTCGATAAAGCCCGGCGAGAGCGCGAGCCCGCCCGCGTCGAGGGTGCGCCGCCCGGACAGCCGGGGACCGCCCGCACGCCGGATCTCGCTGATCCGGCCGCCGTCCAGACCCACATCGGCCCGGTAGGACGCGCCGCCGGCGCCGTCGATGACGCGTGCATCACGAATGACGAGGTCCATGCGACGGCTCCTAGAACAGGGTGTGGATGTAGTCGGTCACGGTGCCGTCGGCGGTGACCAACGGGATCAGCTGCCATTTGTCGAAGGACGTACACGGGTGCGACAGGCCCATCCCGAGCCAGTCGCCCACCTCCAACTCGGCGTCGGCGTCGGTGGTGATCCAGCCGTGCTGGTCGGAGAGGCCGGTGACGGCGATGCCGGCGGCGGGACGCGTCGAGCCGTCCCGCGCGGAGCGCACCACCTGTGCTTCCGGCAGGTCGAGGTCGTACGCGGCGTCGCGCTTGCCGGCGTTGACGAACGCCTGTGTCGCGGACGGGCGGGAGACGACCTGGGCCCACAGGCGGAAGGCCGGCTGGAGGACGCCCTCGTCGGGGACCCGGTTGAACGGCGTGAGGTGGCGATAGTGGCCGTCGTCGTGCGAGACGTACGCTCCGGAGCGCAGCAGTTTCAGGACCGGGCGGGACAGCGCGGGAAGCTCGGCGAAAACGTCGGCCACTGCGTCGAACCAGGCGCTGCCGCCCGCGCCGAGCACGATCTCGTCGAGCTGCTCGAAGCGGCCCCGCTTGTCGAACTCGGCGGCCAGGGACGTCAGTCGGCGCAGCCACGCACGCACGCGGTCGCCGTCGGCCCGCGGCACCTCGCCCTCGTAGCCGGCGACGCCGACGAGGCGCAGGACCGGGGAGGCGGCGACCGCGTCGGCGATCTCGGCGCACTCGCTCTCGGTCCGGGCTCCGGTGCGGGCGCCCTCGCCCGCCGCGAGTTCGACGACCACGTCGACCGGGCGGCGGGCCCCGGCGGCGCGCAGCGCGGCGTCCATCAACGCGACGCCGCGCACGGAGTCGACGTAGCACAGGAACCGGAAGTCCGGGTCCGCGTCGAGTTCGGCGGCCACCCAGCGCAGCGCCGCCGCGTCGACCACCTCGTTGGCGAGGAAGATCCGCGGGACGCCGAACGCGCGGGCGACCCTGGCCTGGTGCGGGACGGCCACCGTGATGCCCCACGCGCCGTGCTCGAGTTGGCGGGCGAACAACTGCGGCGCCATCGACGTCTTGCCGTGCGGGGCGAACGCCAGGCCGTGCCGTCGTGCGTACGTCTCCATCAGGGCGAGGTTGTGCTCGACGGATTCGGCGGACAGGGCCAGGACCGGCGTGGTGAAGCCGCCGGTGAACAGGTTGCGCCGCTCGGCGGCCAGTTCGCCGACGGTCAGGCCCTCCGCGTCCGGCGGCAGGCCCTTGAAACGGTGGTCGACACGCTCGTCCGCGAGCCTGGCGAGCCGTCCGACGGCGTTGTCGACGGCCATGGGCACCTCCGGAGTATCGTTGCATCCTGTGCAACGGCCATTGCGTATATCGCTCGCTGCTGTCTAACATCCGAGCCAACGCCGGGTCAATGGTCGGCGTCGCGCGGCCGTCGACGAGGCGGATGCGACCGCCCGATGATCTGCGATCATCCGATGAACCAGGAGCCCGAGCGATCGTGAGCGTGACCGCACCGGCAACCGTCGACGTCGTCTGCCTCGGCGAGTCCATGGTCACGTTCGTGCCCACACGCTCCGGTCGCCTCGCCGACGTTCCGTCCTTCGAGCGCGGCATAGGCGGCGCCGAGTCCAACGTGGCGTGCGCGCTGGCCGCGGCCGGGCACCGTACGCGCTGGCTCAGCCGGGTCGGCACCGACGGCTTCGGCGACCACCTCGTCGAGGCGGTCGCGGCGTACGGGGTCGACACGTCGGCCGTGCAGCGCGACCGGCTCCGCCCGACCGGCATCTACTTCCGCACCGCGGGCGAACGCGCCGTCGGGACCGGCGACCGGGCCGGAACCGACGCTGCGCCCGCAGCCGTCGCGGTCGCCACGGAAGCCGAACCCGTCGCGGAAGTCCTCTACTACCGCGCCGGCTCCGCGGCCTCCGCCATGTCGCCCCGCGTCGTCCCCGACCGGGACCTGTGGTCGGGCCGCATCCTGCACGTCTCGGGCATCACCGCCGCCCTCTCCGACGACTGCCTCGCACTCCTGGGCGAGGCGACCCGCCGCCGGCCCGGTCGGCCCCTCGTGTCCTTCGACGTCAACTACCGCGTGAACCTCTGGGACGAGCGCCGGAGCGTGGCGGCCGACCCCACCGTCCTGCTCGACCTGGCGCGCGGCGCCGACCTGGTCTTCGTCGGCGAGGACGAGGCCGCGGCCGCGTGGAACATCCGCGGCGCGAACGCGATTCGGGCCGCGCTCCCCGAGCCGGGCGTGGTCGTCGTCAAGCAGGGCGGCGCGGGCGCCACCGTCTTCACCGACGACGGGCCGTCGGTGTTCGTACCGGCCCTCACCGTCGACATCGCCGCTCCCGTCGGCGCGGGCGACGCCTTCGCGGCCGGGTTCCTGTCCGCGACCCTGCGCGGTCTGCCGGTACGCCGGCGCATCCGCCACGGCCACCTCATGGCCGCCGCCGCCCTCACCGTCGCGGGCGACCTCGCCGTCCCGCCGCCGCGCGCCGTCGCCGATCGCCTCGCGGCCCTGGACGACGCGGCCTGGGGCAGACTGCGTCTCGGCCCCGGCTGGACCGAGGCCACCGCCACCGGGGCGGACCGGGAGGTATGTACGCCATGAGCCAGACCGTCGACCGCGCGCTGAGCATCCTGCCGCTGCTGGCCCAGGGGCCCGCGGACCTCGGACAGGTCGCCGAGCGCCTCGGCGTCCACAAGTCCACCGCACTGCGTCTGCTCCGCACCCTGCACGAGCACGGTCTCGTCTACCGCCAGCAGGACCAGCGCTACCGCCTCGGCGCGCGCCTGTTCGCGCTCGCCCAGGAGGCCGTCGAGAACCTCGACGTCCGCGAGATCGCGCACCCGCACCTGGTCGCGCTCAACGAGCAGTGCGGGCACACCGTGCACCTCGCGGTGTACGAGGAGAACGAGGTCCTCTACATCGACAAGGTCGAGAGCCGCTACCCGGTGCGGATGTACTCGCGTGTGGGCAAGCCGGTCGCGATCACCGTCGCCGCCGTCGCCAAGCTGCTCCTCGGCGACCTGCCCGAGCCCGAACGGCGCGCCATCGCCGAGCGGCTCGACTACCCCATGTACACGTCCCGTTCGATACCGAACGCCGCCGCGTTCCTCAGGGAACTGGCGACCGTCCGCGAACAGGGCTGGGCCACCGACCTCGGTGGCCACGAGGAGTCCATCAACTGCATCGCGGCCCCCGTCCGCGGTGCGGACGGTCTGGTCGTCGCCGCCATGTCGGTCTCCGCGCCGAATGTCGTCGTCACCGCCGAGGAACTCCTGAGCCTGCTCCCGCTGGTCCGCCGCACCGCCGACGCCATCACGCGGGAGTACTCGGGCACCGCCCACCCCCCGCGCTGACCGCCCGACGACCGCGCGATCAGCGCCCGATCACCGCCCCGACCACGAAGGCATGTTCATGACCGACAAGCTCGAAAAGACCGCGATCACCCCCGCCACGCACACCGCGCCGCCCGCCAAGTTCTCCCACGGCGTGCGCAAGGGCAACATCCTCCAGGTCGCCGGCCAGGTCGGGTTCCTCCCGGCCGTCGAGGGCCAGGCGCCCACCCCCGCCGGTCCGACCCTGCGCGAGCAGACCCTCCAGACCTTCGCCAACGTCAAGGCGATCCTGGAGGAGGGCGGCGCGAGCTGGGACGACGTGATGATGATGCGCGTCTACCTGACCGACACCGGCCACTTCGCCGAGATGAACGAGATCTACAACGCGTACTTCGAGGAGCAGGGCCTGACCGCGCCCGCCTCCGCCCGCACCACCGTCTACGTCGGCCTCCCCGCGGGTCTGCTCATCGAGATCGACGCGCTCGCCGTTCTCGGCTGAGCCCCCTTGCCCCGATCGTTCCCGGCTGTCCCCCACGGCACGGCGCCCTCCTCCCCCATGGCGCCGTGCCGCGGTCCCCCTGCCCCACGCGCCCGGAATCCATGAGGTCCCCTCCGTGCTGTCCACGCTGCCGGCTTCGACGCCGCCCCCGAAGTCCCCACCGCACACCGGCGGTCTGCTGCTCCTGTTCGACGGCACGGCCGCCCTGCTGACCGTCGCGACGCTCGGCATCGCGCTCCTTCTCTACCTGATCATCAAGGTCAGGCTTCAGCCGTTCGTCGCGCTGCTCGCGGTTTCCATAGCCGTCGGCCTCGGCGCGGGGCTGTCCGTCACCGAACTCTTCGGTACCGTCCAGAAGTCCGCCGCCGTCTCGGTCATCGAGTCGGGCATGGGCGGCATTCTCGGCCATGTGGCGATCATCATCGGCCTGGGCACGATGCTCGGCGCGATCCTCGAGGTGTCCGGCGGCGCGGAGGTGCTGAGCACCCGCCTACTGAACCTCTTCGGCGAAAAGCGCGCGCCGCTCGCCATGGGCCTGACCGGCCTCATCTTCGGTGTCCCGGTCTTCTTCGACGTCGGCATCTTCGTACTGGCGCCGATCGTCTACGCCGCCGCCAAGCGCTCCGGCAAGTCGATCCTGTTGTACGCGATGCCGCTGCTCGCCGGTCTGTCGATGACCCATGCGTTCCTGCCGCCGCACCCCGGACCCGTGGCCGCGGCGGGGCTGTTCGACGTCTCGCTCGGCTGGGTCATCCTCATGGGCGTCGTCGTGGGCATCCCCGCCGTGCTGGCCGCCTGGGCGTACGCCGCGTGGATCGGCAAGCGCATCTTCGTCGACGTCCCGCACGACATGGTCGAGGCCGCCGCGGAGGCGAAGGCCGCCGTCGCCGCCGAGCAGGCCGCCTCGGGCATCGAGCCGCCGGAGAAGCCCGTCGCGCTCGGTACGGTTCTCGCCATCATCGGCACGCCGCTCATCCTGATCCTGGGCGCGACGTTCTCCTCCATCGCCTTCGACCCGTCGACCGTGCGTTCGGTCATCGAGTTCTTCGGCAACCCCTTCGTCGCCCTGACGATCGCGCTGATCCTCGCGTACTACCTGCTCGGCATCCGCAGGGGCTGGTCCCGCAAGTCACTCGAAACGGTGTCGACCGCCTCGCTCAAGCCCGTCGGGAACATCCTGCTGGTCGTGGGCGCGGGCGGGGTCTTCGGCGCGGTCCTCAAGGCGTCGGGTATCGCGAACGCGCTCGCGACGACCTTCGACAACGTCGGCCTCCCGGTCATCGTCCTCGCGTGGCTGATCTCGGTGGTCCTGCGCGTCGCCCAGGGTTCGGCGACCGTCGCCATCGTCGCCACCTCGGGCATCGTCGTGCCCCTGGTCGAGGGCCAGGACATGTCGCAGGCCCACCTCGCCCTGATCATCATGGCGATCTCCGCGGGCTCCATCTTCGCCTCCCACGTCAACGACGGCGGGTTCTGGATGGTCGCCAAGTACTTCGGCATCTCCGAGCGCGACACCCTCAAGTCCTG
Organism: Embleya sp. NPDC055664; assembly: GCF_053618075.1. Taxonomy (NCBI): domain Bacteria; kingdom Bacillati; phylum Actinomycetota; class Actinomycetes; order Kitasatosporales; family Streptomycetaceae; genus Embleya; species Embleya sp. NPDC055664. Next base: position 35,211 of record NZ_JBSHGZ010000024.1, on the reverse strand, counting down.
GACGGTCCTCGAAACCGTGCTGTCGGTGGCGGGCTTCGCGGTCGCGGCGTTGCTGAGCCTGGTGATCTAGCGGCGCACGTACGCGGGCCGCAGGCCGTCTTCCCGGAAACGGGAAGGCGGCCTTTACCGTCGACGGCTCGCGCACGGCGGTGACCGAAGGGGGCGCCGGCGGCCGGCGGTCGGTGGGCCGGTCGGCCACCCGGCACCTGCTCGGCCGGCGGCAAGAGGGCCTTCGGGGTGATCGTTGCCCGACCGCCGTTACCGGGTCGGGGACTTCGGTCCGTTCTCGGTCAGGCCCTGCAGTCCCGAGGTCAGGCGGCCCAGCAGTATGGGAAGGGCCTCGCGGTCGGATTCGGGCCAGTCGCGGGTGACTTCGGCGATGGCGTCGCTCCAGGCCGCCCAGATCCGGCGCAGCGTCTCCTCGCCGTGGTCGGTGAGTTCGAGGGCGGCGGCGCGGGCGTCGTCGGGGTCGGGGGTGCGTCGCACGAATCCGACGGCGACGAGTTCGGCGACCTGACGGCTGAGCGTGGTGCGGCCGACCTCCATCCGATCGGCGAGGTCGGACAGGCGTACCGGCTGGAAGTCGCCGATGCGGGTCAGGGCGAGCACGAGGTGGGTGGGGACCCGTACGCCGGCCTCACGTCCCACACGCTCGACGAGGCGGTCGTCGCGGGACACGCGCACCAGGTCGCGCAGGGGCGGGATGACCGAGCGCAGCCAGGCACCGTGCGGCGAGTCGCCGCCTATGGCGGCCTCGCTGAGTCGGGGGTGCGGGTCGGGTCGGGGGGTGGCGTCGGTCATCTGGGCTTCCCGGTCGCGTCGCGTGCTGCCGGGCGGCCCGGCGGGCCCACCCTAGCAAGATAGTTGCGTCAGTGTCGCAACTGTGGTTCGGTGCAGGGCCGGGCAAACCAGCGAAAGGAACCCGCCGTCATGAGCGACCGCGAGCAGCGGGCGAAGACCGTCGCGAACTTCTGGAAGGGCGTCGACAGCCACGACTGGGACCTCGTCGCGTCCACTCTCGCCGACGATTTCATCCGCATCGGCATGCGTGACAACGAGGAGGACACCTGCCGGGGCAAGGACGCGTACATCGCGTTCGTGTCCGGTGTGATCGGCCGCACCCGGGCCCACGAACTGCGGTCGCGCTTCACGTTCCTCAGCGACGACGGCCGCTACGCGTTCAACGAGGCCGTGGAGACCATCACGTACGCCGCCGGCGAGCAGCCGCTCGCGATGCGCTTCGCCAACTACCTGGAACTGAACGACGACGGACTGATCCGCAAGCTCGACATCTTCTGGAAGACGCCGCCCACGATGCCGCCGGACTGGATCACCGTCGACTCGATCATCGGCGACGACTCGGCGGCCGAGACGGCGTAGCGCCCGGAGGACGTGGCGACGCCGGGCACGTCCGGGGCTGCGGGGGCTCGACCGGGTCGCGGAACTCCCCTGCCTCCGGAGCGTGTTCGGGATCGGCGTCGGCCGACTCGACCTCGCCGAACCCGGCTTCGGCTCGATCACCCTGTGGCGCCCCGACGAGCCGGTCACCACGACCCCGGTCGACCAGTGGGCTTTCGTCGCCCGCAAACCCTGACCTCGGTGCCGGCGTGCGGTCAGCGGGTGAGCGGGAGTTGGCTGCCGGTGGCGCCCGCTTCCAGCGTCGGGTAGTCGGGGTGGTCCAGGCGGTGATGGGCGTAGATCTGGTCGGCCCACGGTGGGTCGAACGGGGTGAACGCGCGCAGGCCCAGGACGCGGCCGATCGGTCGGGTCGGGTGGGCGGCGTTGAAGTCGGCGATCGCGGCGGCCTCGCCGATCTGCTCGACGGTGCCCGGGAGATCGTCGAGGTAGCAGGTGACCCTGGGCAGCAGGTGGCCGTGGTCGGACCTGCGGAAGAGTTCGAGTGCGGTGGTCGTCGAGGTGTAGTGGTCCAGGTCCAACGCGACGAACCCGACCGGATTTTCCCGGAGTTCGCAGGTGTGGGTGTCCAGGTAGTCGGGGAGCGTGCGGTCGAGGTCGCCGATCACCAGTTCGGTCTCGCCCAGGCGGGCGCGTAATCGGGCGTGGTCCATGGCGTAGAAGCCGGGGCCGAACAGGTAGGGCAGGTCGCGGGGATCCTTGGCCGGCGGCATGCCCACCCCGCCGTCGAAGCCGACCACGCGCACCGCCACGCCGGTGGCGGCGGCGTAGTGGCGGGCGTGTTCGGCCAGCGCCAGCAGGCCGTTGCCGCCGGCCACCCCGAACTCCACCACCGTCACGCCGCGATGCCCCAGGCGCGCGGCCGATTCGGTGGCCCGGCGCACGCCGTAGGCGTAGTGGGGCCGCTCCACCAGGCCGAACCGGTACGCCGTCGCCGGACCGATTCCGGGTAGTCGGCGTAACAGCCGGTTCCGGGCGGCGTCGCGGGTACCGGACTTCGACCAGTCCCACACCGTGTCGGCCCAACCGCCGGTGGGCCGACGACCGAACGGATGACCCTTTTGGGCGCTCGTACCCGAACCCCTGCGCATCACGGGCGGTTCCTTCCCGACACGACGACGACAACCGGTCACCGGCAGCCTTCCCGCCCGCGCCCGCCGCGCAATCCCGGCCCGCCGACCCGCCTCGACGTTCCCGGGGCGTGCGACGATGGCGACGACGGGTCGGGTATCGGGCTCCAGGCCCTGCTGCGCAACCGCGAAGCGCTCGGGGAGCCGGTGATTCCGGTGCCGGCGCCGCCGACGGACTGAGCCGCCGGCGTGAGCGGCCGGGTCGCGTCGTGGAGTCGGGTCGCGTCGGGTTGGTCGGGTCAGGTCCGCGCCGGGTGGCGGGCGCGCGGCGGGGTTTCGCCGAGGAGTTCCAGGCCCAGCGAGGTCAGCGAGTGCAGGACCGCGCCGCCGCGACGGGTCGTGGTGATCAGCCGGGCGTTGCGCAGCACGGTCGCGTGTTGGCTCGCGGACGCCGCCGAGACGTTCAGCCGACGGGCCAACTCCGTGGTCGTACAACCGTCGTTGATCACGGTCAGCGCGGCGGCCCGGGTCTGCCCCAGGAGTGCGCCGAGCGCGCGGTCGTCGCCCGTACCGGGCCGCCACAGCGCGGCGCCGTCCTGGAGGTCGCGCACCGTGGGCACGGCCAGCACGTACGGCGCGGTTTCGTCCTGGACGTCCCAGAGCACCGCCGATTCCCGCCAGACGAAGAGCGTCGGTGCGATCACCAGGCCCCGGCCGCCGAGCACGATGTCGTGGTCCTTGCGTCGCCGGATCTCCAGGACCGGCGGATTCCACCGGATGAACGGCACGTACAACCCGGCCAACAGCCCCTCGACACCGCCGTCGAGCAAGGCGCGGGTGTAGCGGCTGCGGGCCGCCTCCAGGTGCGAGCGCACCCGCTCGTGGAAGGGCGCGACGGTCGCGGCATGAGCGGCCCGCAGCGCCTCGGCGAACTCGCGGCGCGGTTCGAGGGCGCCGTCCAGAAAATCGCGCACCCAGGTCGAGTAGGCGGGATCGAAGGTCAGGTCCGCCAGTTCCGCGCGTAATCGCGCGCCGGGTACCGCGAGCAGGTTCTCGATGCCCTCGTCGAGGGAGGGCGAGTCCCCGACCAGCGTGCGCAGGTCCAGGCCCGGGCCGCGGACGGGCATCAGCGCGGTGAGCGGACCGGGCCCCGTCTCCAGTCGCGCGGCCACCTCGGCGCGCCAGGCCCGGAAGGGCAGCGGTCTGCGCGGACCGTGCAGCAGTTCCAGGCTGTGGTAGGTCTCGGCCGCCGCACCGACCGTCGTGGCCAGTCGGGTCCGGGCCAGGTCCTCCGCGGTGAAGTGGATCCGCAGCACTCGTGTACTCCGAGGGTCGGGGGCGATTCGTCCGAGACGCGCTGTATGCCGCCTCCCGTTCGGTGCGTACCTCATCGGGAGGACCACGACAGTGTGCGTCCTCGACGGCGCTCCGACCAGGGGGTTTCGGCCCAGCCTGAAAGGCGTTTTCAGACGACGCCGGATCGACCAGGCTTCGGGAACGAGGCGAACGGACAACGTCGTCCGCCCGCCGAGCAGATTCGAGCCGGAGTGGAGGACTCCGGGTGCGAGACCACATGGGTACAGGCGACGCAATCGGCCGAGGATCCGACACGGGGCGGAAGCACAGGCCGACGAGCACGCCGCCCAACCCCATGCGGCACCCACACCCGGATCGCACCCCGCCCAACGGGGAGGGCCGGGACGTCCACCGGACTCGAACCCGGCCGGAGGTGAGCGGATATCCGCCCACCTCCGGCCGCACTCGTCGGTCGGACCGGTCGGGGCCTGCGCCGCCGCAACTCGGTCGGCCACTCCCGTACCCGGTCGTCGTCGTGGAGGTGGTCCTCGCCGGGGCCGTGTCTCGAGTCGACGCCGTACAACGACCCCGGCGCCCACCAGGTCGGTTCGTCCCACTCGATCCGGCTGCCGTCGTCGAGGGCATCCCGCTGGACCCGGTGCGCGGCCCATCGGTCGGCTGCGTCACGGCTCATCCGAACGTCGAGCAGGGCGACGAGGCACGCCTCGACCTCTCCCGGGCCGGCCGCGGAATGGGATCAAAACCGAGGCGGCTTCGGCAAGGGTGGTGGTCGTCACGACTGGTGATGATGCGCCGTATTGGTGGAATACGTCGTATCGATGCAGGCGATGTATCGTCGGCGGCATGTTGGTGTGGGAGCGGGAGGAGCCGCCGAGTCGGCCGGTGCCGGCGCCGTTGAGCCGGGAGCGGATTCTGGGTGCGGCGATCGGGCTGGCGGATGTGGACGGCCTGGAGGCGGTGTCGCTGCGCAAGGTGGCCGCCGTGCTGGGCGTCGGGCCGATGCGGCTGTATGGCTACATCGCCACCAAGGAGGAGTTGCTCGACCTGATGGTCGATGCGGTTCACGCGGAGATTCGGCCGGTCGGGGACGGTTGGCGCGAGGTGCTGCACTCCCTGGCCGAGAGCACCCGGCAGGCAGCCCACCGGCACGAATGGTTCGCCGATCTGATCGGTGGGCGTCCCCGGCTCGGACCGCATGCGCTGGCCCGGGGGGAGGCCGTGCTGGCCGCGATGGGCGACATCGGCCTGGACATCGTCGTGCCGGCCGTCGACGCGGTCGATGCTTACGTGATCGGCGCGGTGCGCCGCGAGATCACCGAGTGGCGCGCCGAGCGGGCCACCGGGATGGACAAGCGGCAGTGGCAGGCCGCCTTCGGGCCCTATCTGGAACGCGTCTTCGCCACCGGCCGATTCCCGGCGCTGGAATCGGTCGTCCGTGACGGCCCGCACCCGGACCCCGACGAGACCTTCCGAACCGGCCTCGACTTCATCCTCGACGGCATCGAGGCCCGCCTCTCGAACCGACGCGCCGGCGACCGCGTGTCTCACTCGACGAGTTCCGCGCGCAGTGCGCCGACCGAGGCCGGGTCCCAGCCGGGGCGCGGTGCGGAGCCGACCAGCAGCCGGGTGTAGGCGTGTCGCGGGTCGGTCAGGATGTCGGAGGTGCGGCCCTGTTCGACCGCCACGCCCCGATACAGCACCAACAGGTCGTCGGTGACCTGCTGCACCACCGCGAGGTCGTGGCTGACGAACACCAGCGCGACGTTCGTCTCCGTGCGCAACTCGGTGAGCAGGTGCAGGATCTGCGCCTGGATCGACACATCCAGCGCGGAGACCGCCTCGTCGAGCACCAGGACGCGCGGGCGGGCCGCCAACGCCCGGGCGATGGACAGCCGTTGCCGCTGTCCGCCGCTGAGCCGATGCGGACGCGCGTCGGCCTCGCGCGTGCCCAGGCCGACCTGGTCGAGCAGTTCACGCACCCGCTTGTCACGATCCGCCTCGCCGTGCAGCCGCAGTACGCCGGCCACGCACTGCGCGGCGGTGAGCCTGGGATCCAGCGAGACGTACGGGTCCTGGAAGACCATCTGGATCTCCCGCGCCCGACGCAGCCGTTGCGCCGAGCCCCGTGCGCGTGGCGCGCGCGGATGTCCGTCCACCGCGATGGTGCCCGCGTCCGGGCGGACCAGGCCCACCAACATGCGCGCGATCGTGGTCTTGCCCGAGCCGGACTCGCCGACCAGGCCGAGCGAACCGCCCGGCGGCACGGTGAAGGAGATGTCGTCGGCCGCGACCGTCCGGCCGCCACGACGGCCCGGCAGCGCGAACTCGCGGCACAGGCCGTGTACTTCCAAAGCCGGCGTGGTCATGCGCGCACCATCTCCACGGGGTGGTCCAAGTCGGTGCGGCGGCACATCACGCTGCCGCCGCCGTCGAGTTCGCGGGCAACCGGCCGCCAGGTCTCGCACGCGCCCTGCGCCGCCGGGCAGCGCGCGACGAACGGGCAGCCGGGGAAGGCGTCGTCCAGCGACGGCGGCCGGCCCGGGATCGGCCGGATCGGGCGCGGATCGCCCAACTCCGGTGTACAGGCGAGGAGTCCGGCCGTGTACGGATGGCGAGGATCCGCGAACAGCTGCTCGGCCGTGCGCTCCTCCACGACCCGTCCGGCGTACATCACGTACACCCGGTCGCAGTAGGCCGCGGCCAGGTGCAGATCGTGCGTGATGAACAGCAGGCCCAGGCCGCGCCGGGCGCGGTGTTCGCGCAGGATGGCCAGGATCTCGGCCTGGGTCGTCACGTCCAGCGCGCTGGTCGCCTCGTCCGCGAGCAGCAGTTCGGGGTCGCCCGCGAGCGCCGCCGCGATCACCACCCGCTGGAGCATCCCGCCGGACAACTCGTGCGGGAACTGCCGCAACCGCTCGGCCGGTCGCACGATGCCCACCGCTTCCAGCAGCCGCAGTGCCTCGGCGTACGCCTGCGCCTTCGGCCGGCCCAGGGTGTGGATCAGCCGCTCGGTCAGGAAGTCGCCGATCCGGCGCACCGGATTGAGCGAGGAGCGGGGGTCCTGGTGCACCATGGCCACCCGGCGGGCGCGCAGTTCGCGCAGGTCGCCGGTGTCCAGGGTGAGTACATCGCGCCCGGCCACGCCCACCCGACCGCGGATCCGCGCGTCACGCGGCAACATCCGCAACACGGCCTTGGCGGCGGTGGACTTGCCCGAGCCGGACTCGCCGACCAGGCCCACCACTTCGCCGCGATCCACGCACAGGCGCACCGCGTCGAGCACCGGGCGGCGCGCGCCGACGCCGGGCAGTTCGACCGTCAGGTCCTCGATGTCCAGCAGGCGATCGTGGTCGAGCCGGTTCTCGACGGCCGCGTTCGCCTTGTCGACCATCGTCATCGTTCCCTCACCCCCAGGCGGTCGGAGATCCGCACGCCGACGACGTTGAAGGCCACCACGACCAGGGCGATCGCGGTGCCGGGTACCAGGGCCGGCCACAGCGCGCCCTGGATCAGCGCGGCCTGCCCCTCCTTGACCATCAGCCCCCATTCCGAACTGGGCGGCTGGGCACCGAAACCCAGATAGCTGAGCGTGGCCATGCCCATCAGCACCTGGCCGAACATCAGCACCAGGTAGCCGATCAGCGACGGCGCCAGGTTGGGCACGAGCCGCCGGGCGCAGATCGCGAATCCGCCCATGCCCTGCACCCGGTAGGCGTCGATGTAGGGCTTGGCCCGCTCCGCGAGCGCGATGCTGCGGGTGTACTTGGCCACCACCGGCGAGTAGGCCAGCGCGAGCGCGATCACCGCCGTGGTCAGTCCGTCGCCGAACACCGACACGATCAGGATCACGAACAACAACCCGGGGAACGCGAACATCACGTCGGTGACGCGCGAGACGAACGCGTCCACCCAACCGCCGTGCCAGGCGGCCAGCGTGCCCAGCGCGATGCCGATCACCGACGCGAGCGCGAGCAGCGCCAGCGGCGCCACCAGGCTCGGGCCGGCCCCGTGCAACACCCGGGAGAGCAGGTCGCGCCCGGACTGGTCGGTGCCCAGCACGTGTGCGCCGTCGGGCAGCGCGAGCGAGGCGTTCAGGTCGATCGCGTCGGGTTCGTACGGCGCCACCAGCGGCGCCAGGATCGCCGACGCCGCGGTCAGCAGCAGGAATCCGGCCGCGATCCGGAACGGGATCGGCCAGGTCCGCTTGGGCTTGGCCGGCTCGGGGGATGCCGTGGTGGCCGACGGCACGGCGGCTTGGAGGAGGGTCATGCGGCGCTTCCTTCGAGGCGCACCCGCGGGTCGATCAGCGGGTGGACGAGGTCGACGAGCGTGGTGACGAGCATGTACGCGAGCACCATGAGCAGCAGCACGGCCTGGGTCACCGGGAAGTCGTGCGTATTGATCGCCTGGACCAGGAGCGAGCCCATTCCGCTGATCCCGAACGCGGTCTCCACGACCACGGTGCCCGCGAACAGGCTCGCGGTGATCAGGCCGCACATGGTCACCACCGGCGCGAGCGCGTTGCGCAGCACGTGTCGGCGGATCACCTTGAACTCGGACAGTCCCGCCGCGCGGGCCACGGCGACGTGGTCCTGGGCGTACTGCTCCAGCATGCTCTGCCGGGTCACCCGGCTGACCACGGCCAGTTCGCCCAGGGCCAGGGAGAGCGCGGGCAGGGTCAGATGGTGGAGCCGGTCGCCGAAGCCCTCGCCGGCGCCGGTGACCGGGAACCAGCCCAACTGCACTCCCAGGAAGGCGACCAGGGCCAGCGCCTTGACGAACTTGGGGATCGACGCGAGCAGTGTGGTGACCGCGACGACGACCGCGTCGACCCGCCCGCCGCGCACCGCCGACACCACGCCGAGGGCGACGCCGGCCACCACGAACAGCACGGCGGAGTAGGAGACGAGGAACAGCGTGGTGGGCACGCGCGAGGACACCAGGTCCGCGACCTGGTCGTGGTACTGCATCGAGCGGCCGAGGTCGCCGTGCAGGACGCCGCCGATCCAGTCCCCGTACTGCACCCACAGCGGGTCGTCGAGGTGGTAGGCGGCCCGGACGGCGGCCAGCTTCTCCGGCGTCGCGTCCTCCTGGCCGCCGACCAGGAACGCGGCCGGGTCGCCGGGGGCGGCGTAGATGGCGCCGAAGATCACGAAGGACGCGGCGAGCAGGGTGACGAGCAGCCCAAGGGTGATGCGCAGGGCGCGGGCGGGCATGGGAGACACCTCCGGGGGCGGGGAAACGGGCCTGGGCGCGCCGGTGGGACCGGCGCGGGACGTCAGCCCTTGGCGCCGAGGTCGGCCAGCCACGGGTAGGCGACGTTGGACATCGACGCGGGGGCGCCGGTCAGCTTGGTGCTGGTGACCAGCACGTTCGGCACCTGGACCAGCGGCAGCCACACCGCGTCGGCGGTGAACCGGCGCTCGGCCTCGACCAGCAGCTTGGCCCGGGCCGCGTCGTCGGTGGTGCGCAGTGCCTCGTTGACGACCTTGTCGTACTCGGGCGAACTGAAGCCGACCCAGTTGTTGTTCGAGCCGGTGAGCGCGTTGTCGTAGAAACCGGCCGGGTCGGCCTTGGAGATGTACCAGTCGTCGGCGAACATGTCGACGCTCTTGCGCAGCGCCTGGTCGGTGTACAGGGAGGTGAAGTCGGCGCCGGACATGGTCTTGATCTGGGCCTTGAGGCCGATCCGGTGGGCCGCGTCCACCACCGCGTTGGCAATCAGGTTGCGGGTGGGCGTGCCGTCGTTGGCGATCACGAGGGTGGGGGCCGCCGGGCCCAGTTCGGTGACCAGTTTCTTCGCCGCGTCCAGGTCGGCGGCGGTGGGCTGCGCCGGGGCGCCCTGGAGGGCGTCGTAGCCGGCCTGGAAGGTGGCCTTCTCGTAGCCCCACGCGCCCGGTCCCAGGGGGGTCTTCCAGGGGGTGGCCAGTCCGGCGAAGGCCGCCTTGGCGATGCCCTGGCGATCCAGCGCGAGCGAGAGCGCGCGCCGCACGCGCGAGTCCTTCATGCCGCCGCGCTCGGTGGGGATGAGCGTCCAGGCGCGGGAGGAGGAGCCGTAGGAGACGGTGAGCGCGCCGTTGCCGGCCAGCGGCGGGACGGCGCTCATCGTGGTCAGGTAGGTGCCGTCGGCGGCGCCGGTGGTCATGCTGTTGACCATGGCGTTCTCGTCGGCCCAGCCGAAGGTGGCCGAACGCACCAGCGGCTTGCGGGATTTGTCCCAGTAGGCGTCGTAGCGCTCCAGGGTTATCCGGCTGCCGGCCTTCCATTCCTTGAGGGTGTACGGGCCCGTGCAGGCGTCGGTGCGGCCCGGGGTGCCGTAGTCCTTGCCCGCGGGCTCGGCCTGTTCGCGGTCGAGCACGACGCCCGCGTTGCCGGCGAGGGCCTTGGTGAACAGCGCGTCGGGTTCCTTCAGGCGCACGGTGACCTCGGCGTCGCCGGTGCGTTCGATGGAGCCGACCCGCTCGAACTCGTCCGACTCGTTCCTGCCGTCGGCGGCGTGCCGTTGCAGGCTCCACACCACGTCGTCGGCGGTCATCGGCGAACCGTCGTGGAACGTGACGCCGGCGCGCAGCTTGAGGACGAGCGTGGTGGGGTCGGTGTAGGTGGCCGAGTCGGCCAGGTGCGGGCGCGAGCTCAGGTCGGGTTGGGTCTGGAACAGTCGTTCGCAGACGTTCGCGAGCAGCGCGTTCGAGTCGCTGTCCGAACGCACGTCCAGGTCCAGCGACTTGGGTTCCTTGGCGAGCAGCCATCTGACGCTGTCCACCGGGCCGGTGCCCTTGGCGGTGGTGTCGGTCAGCGCGAGGTCGGCGGGTTTGCCGGGGGTGCCCGCGGGGTGGTTGCCGCCGGTGGTCTTGGTGGAGCAGGCGGTGCTCAGGCCGAGCAGGGCCGCGAGGCCGAGGGCGGCGAGGGAACGGGTACGGGTGCGGGGCATGCGACTCTCCGGGGATGCGGGCGTGCGGGGACGCGGGGTGCGGGGATGCGAGGCCGAGCGGCGCCGGGAGCGGCGGGTTCAGGCGCCGCCGGGGCCGTCGTGCAGGTTCCAGGGCAGGAGTTCGTACTCGTGATCGCACGGGGTGCCGGCGGTGACGCGGTATTCGCCCGTGGTCAGATCGACGCAACTGGACAGGAGCGTCGCCCACTGTCGGACCGCCGGTCGGGCCGGATCCGGGTGGGTGCACAACGATTCGGGGTAGCCGAGGTGGTCGGACATCGCGGCGTGGATCAGCTTGCGGGTCGCGGCCGGGTCGCCCGCGTCCCGGCAGCGCCGAAGGCCGGCCTCTGCGCGCGGCACTCGGAGCAGCGAATCCGGCGCCGAGGGGCGGTAGTTCGCGGCCAGCTGGGTGGGCATGAAGGCCTGGTAGTGATTGCCGTGCACGAGCAGGCCGTCGTCGGGATACATCCAGCCGTTGGCGCCGGGGGTGGTCTCGACGTCGATCGCGAAGCCCGCGCGGTGGGTGAGCAGGGCGTTGCTGGCGATGTGTGCGCGGGTGCGGAAGAGCACGTCCAGCGCCTCGGCCGGGTTGGCGCAGTCGAGTACGCGGCGCCGGATCAGCGTCTGCGGGATGCCGATGGCGTGGTCGAAGCGACCGCCGAGGCCGTTGGCGTTGAGCGCGAGGCCGGCCGAGTTGGCGCCCTGCCGGCCGACCTGGCCCGCCTCGACCTGCATCACCACGGTGGGCTTGCCGGGCTGGACCACGCGCACGACCATGACCGTCTCGCGCACGCCGTGGCGCCAGTCCCAGTTCTGACCGGCGTACACGTGGCCGTCGCCGGAGGCCGGTTCGAGCAGGGCGAAGGAGGTACAACCGTCGGGGGTCTCCGGGGTCTTTGGGGTCGGGGGTGCGGCCGGGGCTCCCATCGCGGCGAAGGTGTCGTCGTAGATGATCTCGCCGCGGGCGTTGAGGGCGAGGATGTCGAGCAGGTCGAGACCGGCTCCCTCGGCGATCCCGGTCATCTCCTCGACCAGGTCGGGGGCGAAGGCGCGGGACGGGGCGAGCCAGTGTTCGGCGCGGGCGGTGACCTGACTCCAGGTCAGGCCGCCGGCGGCGCCGAACGCCTCGGCGTAGTAGTCGACAGCGGTATGGATGAGCGCGCTCGCCCCTTCGCCGTACTGGCGGCCCCGGCTCCGGGGCTCGCCGCCGATCTCGATGGTCGGAAGGGACACGCCACTCACGTCGTCTCCTGGGGTGCTGGGGTATGGGGGTCCGCCGTGCGGGGGTATCGCGGGGGTCGCGGCGACACTTGTCGTTCCGGGTCGTCCCGGGTCGGTTCGATCCGAGCTGCCGCCGTAACAGTCATTACGAGATCGCGGTAACATGTATTGCTTGTTTCATGAGGAGAGTAATGGTTGATACCGGGGAGTCAAGAGGCGTGAGCGAACAACCGCAGGAGAATCCGGCGCTGGCCCGAGTCCGGGCGGCGATCCGTGAGCAGTGGGCCGACCTGTCTCCGGCCGAGCGAAACGTGGCCAGATACCTGACCAATTGCTCCCCCGAGCAGGTACTCTTCGCCAGCGCCGCGGACCTCGGCGCGAGCATCGGCGTCAGCAACGCCACCGTGGTGCGCACCCTGCAACGCCTGGGGCTGGGTGGCCTGTCCGCGCTCAAGCGCGACATCGCCGCAGACTTCGTCACGGACGTGGCCCCCGAGGTGCGGGTCCGGCAGCGGATCACCCAGGTCGGCCAGGACCTCGACGGCATCCGCGCCAGGGTCTACGACGAGGCGATCGAACGGCTGGAACACGGCCGGGCCAACCTGGACGCGACCGCCTTCCGCCGGGCCACCCAACTGCTGGCCGACGCCGGCGAGGTGCTGGCGTACGGCGTCGGCGCCTCCGAACTGGCCGGCCGCCATCTCGCGCTCAAGCTCAACCGCATGGGCCGGCGAGCCCGCTTCGTGGGCACCACGGGCTTCGCGCTGGCCGACGAACTGCTCACGCTGCGCCGCCAGGACGTGGTGGTGATGTTCGTCCCGGGCCGATTCCTGCATGACATGGAGGTACTGCTGGACCGCGCCCGCGTACTCGGCGCCGGCATCGTGGTGGTCACCGACGAACTGGTGGAACGCCTGGCCGACACGGCGGACGCGGTCCTGTACGCCCCCCACACCCCGACCGGCATCACCACCGAATCCCTGGCCGCACTCGTCCTCGGCGACGCACTCCTACTGGCCGTCGCCTCCCTCGACGAAACCCGCTCCGTCGAACACTCCCACCAACTCACATCCCTCAGAGCCCAACTCCTCGACCCCAGAGAAGCCCGCCCCAAACGCTGAAACCGAAGCAGGGGGTGGTCACGAGCCCCGGCCATCCACCTCGACCACGCCGCTCGTAGCCTCCGCTCAGGGGGCGGGTGGCGCGGGTCGGTCGTGGGTTGGCGGGTGTTTGGGGGCGGGGACCCGGACTTCGGTGCGGAATTGGAGGCAGTCGGCTGCCGGGTTGTCTCGGGTGCATTCGAGCATGTACCCGAGGTAGCCGCGGGCCGTGTCGAGTTGGTCTATTTGCGCCTCGATGGCGGTGATCCTCGAGGCGACGGTGTCGCGCCAGTTGTGTGTCGCAGTGCGGCCGGCCAGGACGGCGGCTATCTCGTCGAGCGACATCAGGCCGGTGTCGCGCCACAGGCGGATCAGCGCGATTCGGTACAGGTGTTCCGCGTCGTAGTAGCGCCGGCCCGCGCGGCGGTGCGGGGTGATCAGCCCTCGGCGCTCCCAGTAGTGCAGCGTCGAGATCGGCAGGTCGAAGCGGTCCGCGACGTCGCCGACCGCGACCGGGGTGTCCCTCATCGCCACAGTTGACCTCAACCCGGGTTGAGAAGGCAAGGTCGATCCCACTCGACCCGGCCCCGGGCGCGGATGTCCGCGCCGGCTGCGAGTCGGTCTGCCACGCGCACCTCGGGAGAGCCGATGAGAACCGTCCGCGACACGAGTACGCCGCCGACCTCGATCGGCGAGCGGGCGACCCGGCGCCGGGAGCGGGTGGTGCTCGTGCTTGCCTGCGTGGTCTCGTTCGTGGTGGTCTTGGACGCGACGATCGTGTCCGTGGCGCTGCCGGACATCCGGGTCGACCTCGGCTACTCCCCCGCGGCGCTGCCCTGGGTGGTCAACGCCTACACGCTCGCGTTCGCCGGGTTCCTCCTGCTCGGCGGGCGCTGCTGCGACGTGTACGGGCCGCGCCGGAGCCTCGCCGTCGGGATGGCCCTCTTCACGGCGGCCGGGCTCGTGTGCGCACTGGCCACGTCGCCGGCGATGTTGTCGGCGGCCCGGGCGGCGCAGGGCCTGGGGGCGGCGTTGTCGATGCCCACCACGCTGTCCGTGCTCACCGCCACGTTTGCGGAAGGGCCGCGTCGGGCCCGGGTGTTGGGCACCTGGAGCGCGGTCGGCGGGATCGCCGCGACGGCGGGGCCCGTGCTCGGCGGGGTGCTGACCCAGTGGCTCGGGTGGCGCTGGGTGTTCCTGGTGAACGTCCCGTTGGGGATCGGCGCCGTGGCCGTCGGCCTCGCCGTACTCGCGCCGCACCGACGCGGATCGGGCGGGCCCGGTCGGCTCGACGTCGTCGGCGCGCTCCTGGCCACGTCGGGGCTGGTGGCCGTGGTGTTCGCCGTGATGCGTTCCGAGGCGGTGGGGTGGGCGAGTTCGTCGGTGTGGGCCGTGCTGACGGTCGGCGTGTTGTTGCTCGGCCTCTTCCCCGTACATCAGGCCCGGTGGGCCGCCGATCCGCTGCTGCCGCCGGGGTTGTTCCGATTGCGGTCGGTGCGCGGCGCCAACGTGGTGATGTTCCTGGTGGCGCTGGGTTTCGTCGCGACGCTGATCATCCTGTCGTTCCACATGCAGTACGTCCGCGGTTACACACCGCTGCGCGCCGGATGCGGATTCCTGCCGATCGGCCTCGGCATGATGGTCGGGGCACGAACCGCCGGGTCACTGAGCCTTCGGCTCGGCCCGCGCCGCGCCGTCTCCGCGTACTGCGCCCTGGGCGCAGTGGGGCTCACCGCGCTCGCGGCGTCCGCGACCGCCGCCGCGCACGGCTCCTATTGGTGGGCCGTCGCCGTCCCGGGCATGCTGTTCGGGCTCGGAACCGCCGCCGCCTTCACGCCGATCACGCTGGCCGCCACCGCGGGTGTCCCGCCCGCCCGAGGCGGTGTGGCGGCCGGGCTGCTCAACACCGTCCGCCAGGTCGGCGGCGCCGTCGGCCTGGCGGTCCTGAGCACGATCGCCTCCGCCGTGACGGGCGCGGGCCGAACCCCCGCCCCGCACGCCCTCGCCGACGGCTACGCGGCGGCCCTGGCGGTGGCGGCCGGCTGCGTAGCCGGCGCATCGGTGATGGCCCTCGTCGCGATGCCACGAAACACCCGCCCGACGGCGGCCCGGGCACCCACCTCGGACACCTGACGGCCACCCCCGCACCAGCCCGACAGACCCGCCCCGCACGCGCCCGGCGGCAACAAGCGGCGCCCCCGGAACCACGACTCCACACGCGACGCCACCCCTCAAAGGGTCGGTCAGAACGGACGCCGTCGAAGGCACAGCACGGTCGCGGTGAGCAGCAGGGCGGAGAGCGTGACGTACAGGGTCGCTTCGACGAGTTGGAAGTGCCAGAAGCGAGTTGCCGGCTGGTAGGTCTCCCAGGAGCGCATGCCGTGGGATCGCAGGTATTCGACCAGGCTCGCGTCGTCCGCGTGGGCGTTGGCAATGCGGCGGAATTCGTCGTGGGACAGATGCCGTCCGGAGGCGTCCAGCCAGCCGTCGGACAGGATCCAGTCCCGGCGCGGCACCTTCTCCGAACGCGGAGGCGTGGGTGACCAGTAGCGGGTCAGCGGGTTTTGGTAGTGCGGCCTGAGGTAGTTCTCGGCCGGGAGCCGGACCGCGAGGAACACCGCGAAGGCGACGACGATGGCGGCGACCGTACGGCGGAGCAGCAAGCCGGCGAGGGCACCGAGGGACAGCGCGAACAGCGTGTACACCGCCAGTGACAGGCCCTCGGTATCGAAGGCCTGCGCCGAGAAGCGGCCGTCGACGGAAACCTTGTCCAGGGGCTCGCGGTACCAGGTGAACAGCCATGACATCGCCGCGCCGAAGAGCAGCGTGGCCGACACGATCAGCGCCGACTTGGTGACCAGCCACCGGGTGCGGGTGACGCCCTGGGTCCAGACCAGTCGCCACGTTCCGTTCTCGTACTCGGGGGCCAGCAGCGTCGCCCCGACGACCGCGCCGACCAGGCCCGGAATCACGTTGACCCAGGTGATCAGCCGTTCCGCCCGGGCGACTTCGTTGAAGTACGACCGGACCGTGAGCGAACAGGCGGGCGAGGGCGAGGTCTGATGGAGGCAACCTGCGACGTGCCGGTTGTACTCGTCGTGGAGGGATTGCCCGTGCATGCCGAGGAACACGCCGGCCAGGATCAACAGGCCGACGGCACTCAGCGCCTGGATCCGGTGTTGACGCCAGGTCAGCCAGATCACCGGGAACTCCATTCGGCAGGAGGAGAATTCGACGCCCGGCCTGTCGACGGGTCCGGAAGTATTCGAGGTTTACCGGGTGTTCCGGGTATCCCGGGCGCGTTGCCCGGCACCACCGGCTCCCCCTCCGGGAGTTCCAGATAGGCGAGTACCAACTCCTCCAACCCGACCGGCCGTGACTGCCAGTTCGGGTGCACCGGTGGTCGCTCGCCGATCGTGTGCACGAGCAACGTGCTTTGTCGTTCCGCCTGTTCGTGGCGCACCACGCCCGGTATGGACGTGCCGAGTTCGGTGCGCGGGCCGGTCAGTACCCGGTGCGAGGCGACCAGGTCGTCCACCGGGCCGGTCATCCGGACGCGGCCGTGGGACAACACCACGAGCCAGTCGCAGACCCGTTCCAGCTCGGCGACGACGTGGGAGGACATCAGTACGGTCAGCCCGTCCTCCACGACGGCCGCCAGCACGGTGGCCATGAACTCGCGTCGGGCCAGCGGGTCCAGACTGGCCAGTGGCTCGTCCAGGACCAGCAACGGCGCGCGCTTGGCCATCGCGAGAGCGAGGGCGACCTGGGCCTGTTGGCCGCCGGAGAGGTCCTTGGCGCGACGGCGCAGCGGCAGGTCCAGTTCGGCGAAGCGCCGTTCCGCGAGCGTCCGATCCCAGCGCCGGTTCAGCCTGTGGCCCAGTTCGAGATGGTCGGCCAGGGTGAGGTGCCGGTACAGCGGGTGGTCCTGCGCGACGAACGCCACCCGTTCCAGACCCGCCGCCACGCCCGCCCGCACCGGCTCGTCGAACACCCGGATCACGCCCTCGGTCGGCTCGAGGAGCGCCGTCACCAACTGCAGCAGGGTGCTCTTGCCCGCGCCGTTGGGCCCCGCCAACGCGATCACCGAACCCGCCGGCAACGACAACCAACAGTCGTGCAGCGCCCGGACCTTCCCATAACGCCGGCCCAGACGCTCGGTCTCCAGGGCCGGCGCCGCGCCGGCGAGAACCGGCTCGATGGACAGCGGCGCGCTCACGCGACGCCCTCGTTTCGAACCTCGGCACGAATCGTCGCGAACATCGCGGTGACCATCTCGTCGTCCAGCCCAGCCGCGTAGGCGTCGTGCACCCACCGCTGCAACGACCGCCGCAGCGCCGCGTGTACGCCGGGCGGCACCGGGGCCACCTCGCCGACGACGAACGTGCCCTGGCCGGGCTTGGCCGAGACCAGGCCCTCGTGCTCCAGTTGCCGGTACGCCTTGACCACCGTGTTCGGGTTGATCGCCAGTTCGGCGACCGCCTCCTTGACGGTCGGCAGTCGGTCACCGACGCGGATGTAGCCGAGCAGCAGCGCCTGTCGGACCTGCTGCACGATCTGCAGATAGGGCGGCACGCCGGTGGCACCGTCGAGACGTAACTTCAACACCCGACTCTCCGTTTCACTATGATGATAGTAAAAGTAGAGAGGCGAGAACCCCGAGTCAACTGTTCCCGGGAGGCTCGACCGCGCCGGCGGCCGCGGTCACGCGAGGATCGCCGGCCTGGTGCCGTCGCGTGGGGGATTCGGTGGGCGTGGTTGCCGTCAGCCACAGGCCCGTGAATACGGCGCTGATCAGGGTGATCACGCCGGCCACCAGGAACGCGCTGTTCAGGCCCGCCTCGAACGAGGCACCGTCGGACTGCCGCGTGCGCACGACGGCCCCGAGCACGGCCACGCCCAGCACGGCGCCGATCTGGCGCGTGGTGCTGCTGATGCCCGCGGCAAGCCCTCCCTCCTGCGGGTCGACCGCCTGGATGGCGGCGCCGGTGAGCGGGGACATGGTCAGGGCGAAGCCGATACCGACGATCGCCAGTCGCCACCACACGTTCCCGTAGCCGGTGTGGGCGTGCACGAAGCCCAGCGCCAGCAGCCCGAGTCCGGCCAGGGTCAGACCTGCGGTCACCACGACGCGGAAGCCGTACCGGGCGGCGAGCCTGCCCGCGAACGGGCTGACGATCACCATCGCGAGCGTGGACGGCAGGGTCTGCAGGCCGGCGCGCACCAGCGAAGTGCCCTGGACGTACACGAAGAACTGGGAGAAGAAGAACGTCGAGCCCATGAGCGCGAAGCCCACCACGACCATGGCGGTGTTGGACACGGTGAACAGTCGCCGGCGGAACAACCGCGGCGGGAGCACCGGATTGGCGCGGCGCCCCTCGACGACGACGAAGGCGGCGAGGACGACGACCGCGGCGGCGAAGCCGCCCAGGATCGGCGGCGAGGTCCAGCCGCGGCTGCCGCCCTCGATCAGGGAATATGTCAGCGTCCCCACGCCGAGGACGGACAACACCGTCCCGGGGACGTCGATCGCGGGCGCGTTCGGATTACGGGATTCGCCCAGAAGGCGCAGCCCGGCAGCCAGGAGCAGCACGCCGATCGGCACGTTGATCAGGAAGATGGCGGGCCATCCGAAGGCATCGGCCAACATGCCACCGGCCGGCGGACCCGCGGCCAGGCCGATGCCGCTGAAGCCGGCCCACAGTCCGATCGCCTTCACTCGTTCCTGCGGAACGGGATGGGCGGCGACGAGCAGGGCCAGCGACGCCGGGCTCAACGCCGCGGCACCGACGCCCTGGAGCACCCGTCCGGCGAGCAACCAGCCGACCGAGGGCGCCATGGCGCACATCAACGACGCGAGGGTGAACACCGCCACGCCGGACAGGAACACCCGTTTTCGGCCGAAGCGGTCGGCGAACACGCCGCCGGACAGCAGCAACATGGCCACCAGCAGCACATAGGCGTCGACGATCCATTGCAGGCCGGTCAGTTCGGTATGCAGGCGCTCCTGCATGTCGGGCAGCGCCGCGCCGACGATCGTGTTGTCGAGCAGCACCATGAACTGGCCCGCGCAGGTCGCAGCGAGCAACGCCGTCCGGCTCGATCGACCGCCTGCGGCCACAGGCAATGCAGCCATGCTCGTCCCCCTCTTTCGCCCGGTACGACCGGGCATGACCGACTTGCCGGCACAAAAAAGCCCGACAGGACCCACAAACGCAGCTGACTACTGCGTTAGAGAGGACTGTAAAGCGCATCCGCCCACTAACGCAAGCAGTGGCTGCGTTAAGGTGAGCGGATGGACGAGTCACAGATCGACGAGCCGCGGATGGATGAACCACAACGAGCCCGGCGGCCCGGCGGCCGCAGCGCCCGCGTGCGCGCGGCGGTACACCAGGCCGTCGCGGATCTGGTCGGCGAACGCGGCTACACCGGCTTCACCGTCGGCGAGGTCGCCGCCCGCGCGGGTGTGGCCGACACGAGCATCTACCGCAGGTGGGGCAGCCTGGAGAATCTGCTCGCCGACGTGACGAACTCCCGCCTCACCGCACGCTCGCCGATGCCCGACACCGGAAGCCTGTCCGGCGACCTCCACACCTACGCGGCCAACGTGGCCCGCGAAATCACCGGCCCCGACGGCCCGGCGGTGTTGCGCCTGACCATCGCGCTGTCCGACATGGACGAACAGGGCCTGCGGGCACGCGACGACTTCCTCGCCGAACGCTCCCGGCAACTGCAGTCGATGCTCGACCGCGCCACCGAGCGCGGGGAAAACCCACCCGACGCGCTGGACGTACTCGACCACGTCATGGCCCCGATGTACATCCGGGTCCTGTTCGGGATCGGCGCACTCACTCCGGAGTACATCGACGGGCTGGTCGACCGACTGTTGTCGTGACCCGCCGCCGGCCGGGTAATCCCACAATCGACCCGGTCACGAATCGACCCACCCCGCCTCGCCCACACTTCGCCGCACCTCCTGGTCGGACCGAAATCGGCCGGGCGTACACCCGATCAGACCCTTGAAGGTGCGGACGAAGTGGGGCTGATCGTGGTAGCCGGTCTCCGTGGCCGCCTCCGTCCACGACAGCCCCGCGTCATGCAGTCGCAACGCCGCGCGCAGGCGCAGGACTTGAGCCATGGTCTTGGGCGACGTGCCGATCTGCTCGCGGAAGCGCCGCTCCAGGCGCCGTACGCTCCAGCCGGCCGCGTCGGCCAGCTCGTCCACTCGCGCGCGTCCGTCCACCCGCACCAACTCCCGCCAGGCGTCAACGACTTCGGGACAACAAAGCGGACCGTCCCGGAGCCGGGCGGCAAGCAGGTCCTCGACCAAGCCGAAACGGCCCGACCAGTCCGGGCATTCGGCCAGGCGTTCGTCGAAGTGCCGCCCCGGCGAGCCGAGCAGGTGCACGGGGTCCAGCGGGCGGTCAACCCATTCGGCCATCGGGAGGCCGCAGATCCGGTAGGCCGCGAGCGGCGTCAGCAGCACGGTGACGCCCGCCAGGACACCGGTGTGCTCGCCGATCACGGTCTTCGTACACCCCCCGGTGACCATCGAGGTTCCGGACACGGCACGCCTCGGGTCGATCGCGTCGACCACCCGCACCGGTTCGCCGAACCCGATCATCACCCTGACGACCCCGTCCGGCACGACCAACCGGTGTCTGGTGCCACGGGCTCGGAGGCGGAATCCACGCAGGCCCAACACCTGTCCGCGCAATGCCGGATCCGCCCTTCGGGCCACGAACTCCCCTGCCTCCGCACCGTTTGCCGCAGGGCTCACCTCGGCGCGGACGGCACTCGTCGCGCTCCCACCACCGCGCGCTTCGGGGCGCCTGTCCCCCGACGGTCGACCGGCTTCTCGCATATCGACGCACAGTAGCGTGTCCGTCACGGCGCCGACGAGCCCGGAATCGGACCGTTTGGCTGCCGGAACGCGCCGCAGCCCCCACCGTGACGTATTCGTGCAATACACGCGCCCTCGGACCCGCCAATCTGGGACTCGGGCACGGCGATCCCGCACCGCCGGCTCCTCGGTCGCGAATCGGCCGCGAATCGGCCGCGGGGCGGGCCGCGGACGGACGAAGAAGTACCGATATCACCGCTTCGACCGACCGGCTGCCCGTCGACGGGGGGCGGGCAGCACCGGGGGGAGGGCGCTGCCCGCGCCCGCGTCGCCGATCCGGCCTCCCCGGCGAGCGGACCGGCGCTCGCGACCGGTCATGAACACCAAAACGCCCTCGGACGCGCCCGGGTCCTCGACCCGCGGCAGACACGAATCGCCACCTCGTGTGATGCCGCGCCCGATCCGCGGGGCCGCCGCCCGGGCCGAGGCACCACCCATGCCTCGGCCCGGAGCCGTGCTTGTCCTCATGCCCCCGGGAGGGAAGCACCGGGCAGCGAAGCCCATCCGGGCCCGGTGGGGACGATCGCGAACCCGTCGCGACGGAGCAAGCGGGTCGGGGTCGGGCAACGTTCGACGCGCGGGCCGGCAGGGCGTACCCGGCGCGACCTCGGCCCCGCTCGTCCGTGCCGAGATCAACGGCGAAGCGCGGAGCCGGGTGGTCGCGCCGGGAATCGTGCGCGGCCTCGGTGTGCTTCCGGGCCGCCCATCCGCAAACCCGCCGCCGGGCGTCAAGGCACCGTCACGACGATCTTGCCGCGTGCGTGGCCGAGGGCGCTGACGTCGTGCGCCGTGGCGATCTCCTTCAGCGGGAACACCGCGTGCAGCGGGACGGTGAGGCGGCCCGCGTCGGCCAGTTCGGCCGCCAGGGGCAGCCCGGCCCAGCCCGGCGACTCCCCCGCCTCGGAGCGGCAGAACCGCACACCGTGCCGAGCGGCATCGAAGTCCGCGATGGTCACCACCCGCTCCGGGTCACCGGCGATGGCCACAAGGTCGGCGAGAGAGCCCTTGCCCGCCGCATCCAGAACCACATCGACCCCGCGCGGAGCAAGCGCGGCGACCCGATCGGCCAGCCCCGCCCCGTAGGTGACCGGTACGACACCGAACTGCTCCAGAAAGCCGTGGTTGGCCTCGCTCGCGGTGCCGATCACCGCGAGGCCCCGGGCCCGGGCGAGTTGCGCCGTGATGGTGCCGACGCCTCCGGCGGCGCCCTCGATCAACAGGGTCATGCCCTCGGCGGCGGCCGACGCCTCCAATACCCGCGTGGCCGTGTCGATGTTGCCCGCGGCTCCACCCGCCTCCTCGAAGGACCACGACCGAGGCTTGGGCGCCCACGCCTCCAGCACGGCGTACTCGGCCGCGGCGCCGCCCTGATCCACGAAGGGAACGAGACCGAACACCGCGTCTCCCACGGCGGTGCCGATCACCCCCTCCCCCACCTCGTCGACGATTCCCGCGGCATCCATGCCCGGCGTATGCGGGAAGTCCAGGGAGACGAAGTCCCGCAGCCTCCCCGAACGCAGGTACCAGTCGGCAGGGGTGACACCGGTGGCCCGCACCGCGATGCGGACCTGCCCGGGCCCCGCGTGCGGCTCCTCGACCTCCTCGACCGCGAGAACCTCGGAACCCCCATAGCGGTGGTATTGCACGGCAAACACGGTCAACCTCCGTACACACGCCCGTCGTTCGGCGGGAGAGTTCACGGCCGCGCACCTTCGCGGCCGACGGTCGGCCGCGAAACACCGCGGCACCACGTCACGCTAACCCGCCAAACGGTCGACCCCTTCCGTTTGTGCTTAAGTGGGAGACATGCCTGCCCGACTGTCTCGGAACCCCCCTCCCAGCACCTCCGGCACCCCCGCGACGGGCCGAAGGGCCGACGCCCGGAACAACCGCGCCCGGCTCCTCCGAGCCGCCCGCGAGGCGTACGCCCTGGACGGCCCCGGCGTGTCCTCCGGCGCGATCGCCCGCAGGGCGGGCGTGGGTGCCGCCACCCTCTACCGGCACTTCCCCACCCGCGGCTCGCTGATCGCCGCCGCGTTCTCCGAACAACTCGCCCAGTGCGCAGCCGCCCTCGACGAGGCCCTCCGGGACGACGATCCCTGGCGCGGACTGCGCACCGCCCTCACCAAGGTCTGCATGATGCAGGCCCACGACCGAGGGTTCAGCGCCGCGTTCCTCGCCGAATTCCCCGACGCGCCCGACGTCCGGCGCGAGCGTGTCCGCGCCGAGGCGGGCCTGGCCCGGCTGGTACAGCGGGCGAAGGACGCCGGACAACTGCGCCGTGACTTCGACACCAGCGACGTCACCCTCCTGCTCCTGGCCAACAACGGCGTCCTGCGCGACTCCCCGGCGGACTCCGTCGCCGCATCCCGCCGCCTGCTCGCCTACTTCCTCCAGTCCTGCCGGCCATCGCCCGACACACCCCTGCCCGCCCCGGCCCCACTCCACCTCGACGACCTCCACCGGCCGGCGCATCGAGCGCAGTGAACGCCCGCACCGGTCGGCGTCGTCCGGGTCGCGGTCGTCGGGTCGCAGTGGCAGAACGCCGTGGGGCGGCAAGGCCCCACGGCACGAAACCTAACCGCAGTTCATCGTCACACTCGCGTAGAACACGTGGCCGCGATACGGGTCGTCGAAGACCTCGGAGACCTGCGGCGTGTCGGCCGGTTCGCAGGAGTAGCGGCCGTCCGTGCGCGCCGAGCCCTGGGCATCCTCGATCGCGGCTCGAACCGCGATGTCGGCGGTCGGGCCCATGCCCGCACCGCAGTACAGCGCCGTCCCGCTCGCCATCGCCGGCGCGGCGGCGGACAGCAGGGCGGCGGCCAACCCGGCCGCGAACAGTGCGCCCCGGGTCGGCCTCGTGGAAGTTGTCGCCATCGTCGATCCCCTCCTGATTCCGGCAGGGCCCCGACGGTGGGCCGGAGCCTGGAGTCTCCGTCACCTACACGGACGGCCGACGGCACGGGTTCACCGGCCGACGTTCACCCGTCCGCGTCCGCCCACCGGTCCAAAAGCATCGCCGGATCGTCGCCGCCGGGCGGTGGGATGTACCGCGCGCCCGGGGAGGCGTGTGCGGGCGGTGTGTAGGAGCCGCGATCGATCAGGCGGCGGATGTTGGCGCGATAGATCTCGTCGACGTCGGCATGGCCCGTCGGATCGTGATCGAGCCACAGATTGGCCGGGTGTACGGGGTGGTCGTACATCCGGCGGAAGAGTTCGGTGCGCAGGTCCTTCAGCCAGTTGGAGTTGAGGTTCATCGTCCGGAATCGGCGCAGCGCCTCGATGTCCACGATGCCGGCGACGAAGCTGTTCGCGCCGGAGACGGTGTGTCCGATCACGGCGCCGAGGTGGTCGACGATGTGCGAGTGCCCGCCGGCGATGTCGTAGGGGTGCCGGGCGTCGGGAGTCACGTACACCGGGCCGACGTTCGGGCAGACCATGTACAGGGAGTTGAAGTGCGCGTGGGCCCGGTTCTGCAGGAGCCACGTGCCGCCGGGGTCGGGGCCGGCCTGGGTCATCGGCACCGCTTCGCTGGGGCGATACACCACCTCGGCGCCGTTCAGCGCCAACGCCCGTACCGCCTCCGGGTATTCGCCGTCGCTGCAGCAGATCGTGCCGATGTTGCCGATGTCCGGGGTGCGCAGCACCGGGTAGAAGGCGTCGATCCCGTCGCCGAACACCTCGACCCAGCGGTCGTAGACGTCGTGCGGGGTGCACGAGCGCTCGCGGCACCAGACGTGGTTCTTGGCGGCGCGGTGCACGATCTCGCCGTCGGGGGAGATCACGAACAGCACGTTGAAGTAGCGGTCGGGCACGATCTCGGGCCAGCGGGCCTTGCACTGGACGACGAGGTAGGTGCCGTAGTGGCGGGCGAGGGCGGCGAGGCGGTCGGTCTCGGGGCCGGGGATGTCGATGAACAGGTCCCGGGCGGCCCGGACGTGCGGGAGGTCGAAGATCTCGTCGGTGAAGCCGGTGAGCGCGCCCTCGGCGAGCGCGATCAGCTTGACCGGCATGTTGATCCCGACGGTCGAGACCGCGGCGTGGATGGCGTCCTCGATGGTGTCGAGGTTGCGGGTGATGTGCCGGCGGGCGCCGATGCCGTGCACGATGGTCGACAGTCCGACGGCCATGTACGGCGCGATCGGTTCGGAACCGCTCATGCGCCGCACCAATCGATCGCCGCGAGCGCGTAGGTACGGGCCGCGCAGATGATCTCGTCGACCGCGCAACGTTCGTCGTAGGTGTGCGCCATGGCCAGTTCACCCGGACCCAGGCCCACGGTCGGAATACCCGCCCGGCAGAGCCAGGTGGCGTCGGTCGCGGAGGGGAACGCCTCGATGCCGGGCCGGGCCGCGTATCGACTGTCGTGCCCGGCCAGTTCGCGCGCGCCGACCACGACGTTGCACAGCGGATGGGTCGGGTCCACACGCGAGCCGGGATAGCACAATTGCCAGGTGACCACGGGCGGGTGGTCGCACAGCCACGGGTCGGTGGCGGCGACGTGCGCGATGTGGCTCTCGATCTCCGCCCGAATCGTGTCCTGTTCCTCGGCCGGCGGGTGGAACACCGCGTAGACCATGCTCATTTGGTCCGGGATGAACGCGCCGCTGCGGGAGTGTCGGGCGCCGCCGTCGAGGGCGCCGGGGGCGATGGTGAACTGTCCGGATTCGAAGAGCGGGTCGAACTTGGTGACGGCCCAGTCGTGTTCGAGGCGTCGCAGGGCCTCGTGGATCACCAGTCCCCGGTCGATGGCGCTGACCGCGATCGGGTCCCGCGTGCCCTGCCCGCGCAACATGCGCCCTCGCATCGACGAGTGCGCGCTCTTGCCGACCACGTCGACCTTCATCACCAGCACGCCGGGGGTCGCGGCCATCACGGTCAACGGCCGAGCCGCGCCGGTGGGTTCGGCCACGATCGCGCCGTCGGCGGTGTAGCCGCGCGCGAGCACCATCGAGGTGCCCATGTGGTGTTCGAGGTTCTCCTCGCCGACCACGGCCTGGAGGATCAGGTCGCCGCGCAGCCGCACCCCGGCCTCGCGCAGCGCGCGGGCCGCGAACGCCTGCGCGACCAGGCCGCTCTTCATGTCCGCCGAGCCGCGCCCGTGGATCCAGCCGTCCTCGATCGCCCCGTCGAACGGGTCGCCGGAGCGCCACGCGGCGGGGTCGCCGGGCGGGACGACGTCGACGTGACCGTTGAAAATCAACGAACGGCCGCCCCCGGTACCGCGGATCACCCCGACCGCGTTGTCCCGCCCGGGGTCGACCGCGAACACGTCGACCTCGGCGCCGGCGTCGGCGTACACGCCCGCCAACAGGCGAGAGACCGCGCCCTCTGCGCCCACCACGTCGGCGTAGTCCTCGCCGGGGAAGGTCGGCGTGACGCTCGGGATGCGGATGGCCGCGGCGACGGTGGCCAGCAACTCGTCGCGCAGGCCGTCGATTCGGGTGAGCACCTGCTCGTGTGCGGTCATCGGCCGTTCTCCGTTTCGGGTTCGTCGCCGGCGTCCGCGAGGTCGCCGCTGTCGTGCACGGTGCGTCCGCCCAGGAGGGTGCGCAGCACCCGCGTGTCCGCGAGGTCGTCGATGTCGCAGCGCAAGGGGTCGCGGTCGACGATCGCGATGTCCGCGTGGTGACCGGGTACCAGGGCTCCGATGTCCGGCCAGTCCAGCACCCGGGCTGCGCCGGTGGTCCACATCTCCAGTGCCTGGGCGCGGGTGAGGACCTGGTCGGGACCGGCGTTGCGGTGAGCGGAGCCGGCGAACTCGTGCGTCTGAGCGAGTTTGATCTGCTCCCACGGGTTCTTCGGTCCCCAGTCGGTACCGCCGCCGAGGTCCAGGCCCGCGTCGAGCAGTCGGCGCAGGGGGACGAGATCGCGCCACACGTGCTCGCCCATCCGCTCCCCGTACATCCGGCCCTTGCCCCAGGCGAAGCCGACCGACGTGGTGACCTGGAATCCGAGCGCGCGGTAGCGGCGGACCTGGTCGGGGGTGATGGTGATCGCGTGTTGCAGGATCCAGCGCCGATCGCGGAAGTCGTGCTCGCGGACCACACGTTCGGCGATCGCGAGGAAGTCGTCGTGCTCGCGGAAGGCGCCCATGCACATGTTCGCGCGGATGCCGCGCTCGGCGCAGAACCGGACGAACAGTTCCTCCTTCTCCAGGGACAGGAACCGAACTCCCCGGGTGGGCCGCCCGAACGGGTCGGGGTAGGGCTCGTGTGTCGCGAAGTAGCCGGAGAAGCACGGCCCGCCCGGGCTCATGGTGATGCCGTCGACGCGCAACAACTCGTCGTCCCGCTCGCAGGGCTGTGCGGTCAGCCGCTCCAGGCGGGCCCCGAAGTCGGCCGTGGTCAGCGGCTCGAACGGGCTGAAGATGACCGATTCGATGTCCGGCGCGGTCAGCACGCGGAAGGTGAGCAGCCCCTGGGCGCGCAAGTGCCGGTAGACGTCGATGTGTTCGGGTTCCATCGCGTGGCCCTCGTACACGGTGGTCACCCCCCGCGCGGTGAAGCGGGCCATCTCGTCGAGGGTGCCCTGTACGGCGCGGGCGGGGTCGAGCGGGGGCAGTTTGCTCAGGATCTGGGACCAGAACGGGTCGTACGTGTAGTAGTTGGTGACCGGTCCGCGCAGGATGCCGGTGAGTGCGCCGTCGTCGTCCTTGTCGATCTCGACGTCGCAGACGCGGTCGGGGATGAAGGCGCTCAGCCCGACGGCGCGCAGTCCCGCGCTGTTGAACGCCACCACGTTCGGCATGCGCGGCGCCCATGCCTGGATCAGCACCGGGTGATCGGCGGTCGCCGCGTCCAGGGTGTGCCGGTCGGGCAGGCGCCGTTCGGCGAGGTCGGCCGACGAGCGCCGGACGAAGTAGTGCGGTTCCCCGACCGGCGTACACATGATCCACTCGCCCGGGGGCGTGTGTGCCGCGTGCTCGCGGATCCGGGCCACGATGTCGGCGTGGTCGACGGCGTCGGTCAGGTCGACCAGGCCCGCCGCCAGGCCACCGAAGTGCAGCACGTGCGGGTGGGTGTCGATCAGACCGGGCAGCACGGTCGCCCCGGCCACGTCGATCGTCCGCGCGCCCGGACCCGCGAGGCTCGCCATGTCGCGGGCGCCGCCGGTGGCGAGCACCCGTCCCGCCTCGACCACCAGCGCCTCGGCGTCCGGCGCGGACCGATCGAGGGTCAGTACGTTGCCACCGGTGATGAGTGTCCTGGCCATCCGCTGCCTCCGCTCCGACCGGCGGGTCCGGTCATCGGGTGAAAGTAGGCGCGGACGCGGTGGGGCACATCGATCCAACGGTTGACACCCGACCTTGACCCCCGGCTTCGGACGCGGTTAGGTTCCTCCTGCCTCCCTTCGACCTCCTCGTGTCGATCTCTTCCGGTCGGCCACCTCGGTCGGCCCCTCCTCGACCCTTCCTTCGGACGAAGCGGGCGGCCCCGATGCACCCCACGCACCCCAGCGGCACACGATCCACCGTCGGCCCGCGAAGCGTCGACGAGTTCAAGGCGCAGACGATGGACTTCCTGGCCGAGTCGGTCTCGGCGACCGGGATGGTCTTCTATTCCGTCGACGCGGGCCTGAACGCGGTCGGCCACGTCTTCCGGGCCATTCCGCCGGTGCGCAATGTCGGCTACCTGAGCCATTTCCATCTGCTCGATCCGTTCCACCCGAGGCGGTTCGCCGCGTCGGACACCCCGCTGGCGACGCTGTTCGACCTGGGGGAACGGTTCGACGCGTCGGACTACTACCGGCACTTCATGCGTCCGCTCGGGATCCGCTACGAGGCCGAGTTGTACCTGCGCCACGATGGCCGGCTCGTGGGGGGTGTGTCGCTGTTGCGGGACGCGCGCGAGGGCGATTTCACCGCGCGCGAGCTGCGGTTTCTCCGCAAGGCGCACCCGTACGTGGAGTATGCGTTCGGGGCGTGGCAGCAGCCGGCGGCCGATCCGGCCCCCGAGGCGGCCTGGGAGCTGACCGCGCGCGAGGCCGAGGTCGTCGCCCTGCTGCTCGACGGTGCCACGAACGCGGAGATCGGCCGCGTGTTGTCGATCGGCGTGCCGACGGTCAAGAGTCACCTTCAGCACATCTTCGACAAGACGGGGCTGCGGTCCCGGGGCCGACTTCTGGCCCACATGTTGCGGGACCGGCCGGCGGATCGGGCGGCGCGCTGACGGCGGGCCCGGACAGGGCCTATCCGTGGCCGGCGCAGTGGCGCAGGATCGCGGGGCGCAGGCGGGTGTGCTCGAAGTCGTCGTCGGGTGTGGCGAGTTGTTCGAGGACGAGGCCGTTGAGCAGGGTCAGCAGGTCGGCTGCGGCGGCCTCGGGTTCGGCTGCGCCCACGGCCGCCAACCGGGCGGCCAGGGCCTCGCGTTGTACCGCCCCCCACTCCGCCAGGGCCGGGCGCAGCTCGGGTCGGCGGGCCACCTCCAGGAACAGCTCGTATCGGGCGATGCTCGCGTCCCGATCGCCGGCGACGGTGTCCGTCAGGTAGCGGGCGAGCCGGGTGGCGAACTCCTGCGGGTCGGCGGTGGCCGAGCGCCGCAACACGGTACGGATCTCGTCGATCTGCCGGGCCGCGAGGCGGCGCAGGGCCTCGTCGAGCAGCTGCTCACGGGTGCCGAAGTAGTAGCGGGCGGACCCGTGGGTGGTGCCCGCCTCGACCGCCACGGCGCGGTGCGTAACGGCCCGGGCGCCGTCCCGGGCGAGCAGCCGCACGGTGGCGTCGAGAAGGGCCTCGCGCCGCGCCGCGCCGCCGGCCGATCGGGGTGCTCGGACGGGAGTGGACATGGGGGCACCCTAGCGCGTGTCTTCACCTGCTTCCCCGGCACGCCGATGCACGGCACCGAACGCCGCGGAGCCCGACGGGAGATTGAAGACACGCGCTAGTTCCCCGGCAAAGTTTTCTCCATCTGGAGAAAACTGGTGCTACGGTCTTCGCGAGGAGGCGGGAAGAGAGGTGGGAAGAGCGGACGCGCCATCAGGCGTGGGAATGGTTCCGGGAAGGGCGGTGATCACCGCCCGGCGGTCGGATGCGGTCAGATGCGGTCGGCTGCGATCAGGAGGTACTGGAAGGAGCCGTTGCGGTAGGAGTTGAGGAAGGCATCCTCGATGCCCGTGGTGAGGGAGGACGTGGCGCGCAATTCCCAGTAGGGCAGCGTCGCGGGCGTGAGGTCGATGACGGCCTGGGGCACGAAGCGGTTGTCGGCCATCGCCCGCAGATACTCGCGACGCGAGTGGATGTTGCACTCGAAGTGGGCGTTGATCTGCGACACCCACTTGGAGGGTTGCCCGTAGACGGGGTTCCAGCAGCCGGTGATGGTCACGTACCGGCCGCCCGGGGCGAGGATGCGGGCGTGTTCGGCGAACAGGTCGTGCAGGTCGACGTACATGCTCGACTCGTTGTTCCACGAAGCCCGCGCCTGCCCGCTCGCGAAGGGCATGTCGAGCATGTTGCAGACATGGGCGCGCACGGAGGCGTCGATGTCGAGTTCGCGGGCGCGCCGGTTGGCGAACTCGGCCTGCTTGACGGACAGGGTCACGCCGTCGACCGCGCATCCGAAGCGGTGGTGGGCCATCACCATGGAGCCGCCACGACCACAACCGGCGTCCACCAGCCGGGCGTCGCGCCGAATCGGCCCGAGATGGTCCAGGAGCAGATCGGCCTGCGCGGACTCCAGTCGGTGCAGTTCGGCGATGAGCTTGCTCTCGCGGTCGCTGCCTTGGGAGCCGGCGAACGCGGAGTCGTCGACGGCCCCGATGCCGTAGTGGTGGTGGTAGAGGCCGTCCACGTCACCGAGGCGCAGGTTCACCGGCCGCGCCTCGTGATCCCAGTAGTGGGCGATGTCGCCCTGGTAGGGCGTCGCCGGGCCGGGGATGGTCACCGAGATGGCGGGTTGGGCTGTCTGGGTCACGATGGATCTCCTCATTGGTTACCAGAAATCGGGCAGGCCGTAGCGATAGGTATTGGTCTGGTGCCAGTGGTGGTTGCCGTCGACCCACACCGCCACCCCGCGCAGGAAGCGGGACACCTGGGGCACGGGACACGCGAGAGCCAGCGCGGCGGCTTCCGCCTCGAAGGCACGCATCAGCTCGTTGTGCACCTCGATGGCCTTGAGGAACGCCTCGCGCTCGTCGAGACCTTCGCGTTCGGCGAGCACCACGGGCAGGTTCATGTGCCGCCCCGGGGCGGCGAGTTCCTTGGTGTACGAGTACAGGTCGTTGACGATCGTGGTGGCGTTGGAGGCCAGCGCGATGACACGCTGCATGTCCGGCCGGGCGTGCAGATCGGCGGGCAGTTCGTACCCGCCGACGGTGTCGGTGATGGTGGGACACGGACGGAAGTTGTTGAACTGCCGCATCGCCAGGTACTCCCACACCTCGGGCACGTACTCCGTCTGCGCCCACGCCGCCTCCGCGAGATAGCCCAGATGCAGACGCGCCATGTCGTGCCGGAACCGGTCGGCCCGAGAGGGGCCGGCGAGCCGCAGGAAGTAGTCCATGGCGGAGCGGTACGCCCGCCGCGGGGCGTCCCCGCGCAGCGACTGCGCCCAGGGGCCCTGGTATTCCGGCGTGGTGTGCACCGGATCGAGCGCGGTGTGCGCCATGAGGAGGCGTCCGCCCAGGCCGACCGGTGAGCCGCCGTGGTCCTCGCAATAGCAGTCGTCGAGGACGTTCTCCGCGGCCATCAACCGGGTGGCGACCATCAGGTGCTCGATCGAGGGCGCATCGGGATGGCACGCGACCATGTACCTGCCCAAAGAGAAACCGTCGAACTGCTCCTCCCACTCGGGCGGGAACAGCGCAACCTCGTCCACCGCCCAGTCCTTGATCCGACGACCGACCTCCGCCACCCGCACCTCGTCCGGCTCACCCACCGGGTGGTAGTACAAGCCCGGAATCTCCCGGCACGGCATCGATGGTTGCGCGCGCTGCCCCAAGTGCAGACCCGCGGTCCCCAGGCCCCTCGGGCCGCGCAACGCGCGCTCCCATACGTCGCGGGCCACGACGTCCCGGGCGCCGGCGTCGGGAGCTTCGGGCTCGGCCGCGGGGTGGTGAAGGGCCGGGCTCTCCCGGGGCGGCTCCGGCGGTCCCGGGCGCCGCGCCGCATACAGGGCGGACGTACCCAGGCCGCTCGGGCCGCGCAGCACCCGCTCCAGGACCTCGCGAGTCGGATCCGGATCACCCCGGACGCCGTCCTCGGGCGCGGCGCGGAGTGCGGCGGGCGCCGCCACGGCCCGTGGGCCCGGTGTCGGCACCGGATGGAGCGAGTGATCGGGCATCCGTGACTCCTTGGGTGATCGGATGGAGGGTTTGCCGAAAGTCGGGAATACACGGCCGGTGGTCCGGGAAAACGGCGGAAAGTAAATTCCGTATCCGGTCGACGGGGCCGCCCCTAGCGTCGGGGCGATGTGATTGTGCGAGGCGTGTCTCGTCTGCGGCGGGTCGAAATGGACGATGGGCGGAGAGCGTCCTTTTCGCATCCGGGAACAGGTTAGGGCGACTCCCCGATTCGGCGAGGAGGAGGGGTCGATTGTCATTCGATGTAGTGAACTTTCGGTCGCATGTTTGCCGGGCGCACACCGTGGATGACCTGTGCATCACACGCCTGCGATCGGGTGGCATCCCGACCGGCGGGGCTTCGGCGGGCGCACGGGCGGACCCGGACGGCCGCCGGGGATCCGCCGGGTTCGATCCGGTGGAAAACGGGTGATGCATCGCGATCCGGAAGTGCGACGAGCGATTCCGCTTTCCTGCTTCGCGCCGGAACGAAACCCGAATCCTTTCCATGAACGGTGTCGTCGTGTTTAATCGGTCGAAATCCCGTTCAATTGCCGCACGTCGGGCGCGCTATTCACTCTTTCGTGTAGTAGCAGATTCACCCTCGTTGTTGTCAGGCTGTTCCCGTCTGCTCCAAGCTCGGGAGGAAGAGGCGCTTCATGTCGGTCGACGCAAATCCGCAGCCATCCGCGGATCGGGATCGGGAACGGAAACAACAGAGCCTTGACACCGCGGCGGCGCGGAATCTGGCGACGACGACCAAGTCCGTCCCGCAGATGCAGGAGATCAGCTCCCGCTGGCTGCTGCGGATGTTGCCGTGGGTGCAGGTGCAGGGCGGTACGTACCGGGTGAACCGGCGGCTGAGCTACGCGGTGGGCGACGGGCGGGTCACCTTCGTGCAGACCGCGGGCCGGGTCGAGGTGATCCCGGCCGAACTGGGTGAGCTGCCGGCGCTGCGGAACTATCCCGACCAGGCCGTGCTGACGGAGCTGGCCCGGCGTTGCGAGCAGCGCGAATACCCGGCGGGCGCGGTGCTGGCCGAGTCCGGGGCGGACGTCGAGCGGGTGTTCCTGCTGGCGCACGGACGCGTCGACCGAGTGGGGTCGGGGCCGTACGGGGGTGTAACGGTTCTGGGCGCGCTGGCGGACGGCGCGTACTTCGGCGACGAGTGTCTGACTGCGGCGGAGCCGACCTGGCCGTGCACGTTCCGGGCGAGCACGCCGTGCACGGTGTTGGAACTGACCCGCGCCGACGTGGACAACCTCGCCGAGCGGGCCGAGTCGCTGCGCGCCCATCTCGACGGCGTGGCGCGGATCCCGAAGCAGCGGACCAACAAGTACGGCGAGGCGCCGATCGATCTGATCGCCGGCCATGTCGGTGAGGCGGTCCTCCCGCACACCTTCGTGGACTACGAACTCGCGCCGCGCGAGTACGAACTCTCCGCCGCCCAGACCGTGCTCAAGGTTCACACCCGGGTCGCGGACCTCTACAACGAGCCGATGAACCAGACCGAGCAGCAGTTGCGCCTGACCGTGGAGGCGCTGCGCGAGCGCCAGGAGTACGAGTTGGTCAACAACAGCGAGTTCGGGCTGCTCGCCAACTGCGACCACAGCCAGCGCATCCAGCCCCACGACGGCGTCCCCGGTCCCGACGACATGGACGAACTGCTCTCCCGCCGCCGCGGCAACAAGTTCTTCCTCGCGCACCCCAAGGCGATCGCCGCCTTCGGACGCGAGTGCAACGCGCGCGGTCTGGTCCCGGATTCGGTGGACTTCAACGGGCACCGGATTCCGGCCTGGCGCGGTGTGCCCATCTTCCCGTGTGGAAAGATCCCGCTCACCGAGCAGCGCACGACGTCGATCATGTGCATGCGCACCGGCGAGGACAACCAGGGCGTCGTCGGCCTGCGGCAGGACGGCATCCCCGACGAGATCGAACCGAGCTTGTCGGTGCGCTTCATGGGCATCAACGAGCAGGCGATCATCTCGTATCTGGTCACCGCCTACTACTCGGCCGCGATCCTCGTCCCGGACGCGCTCGGCATCCTGGAGAACGTCGAGGTCGGTCACCGCCGCTGACCGGGGAGGGCGGCGCTATCGTGGTGGGCAAAGTGCTGCCGAGGCGCGGAGGTCCGGATGGCCGGGTTCGAATGCCTGTGTGGTCACGGACGTTCCCGGCACAGCGGGCCGCCCGAACGCCGGGGCGGATGCCGGACCTGCACGTGTGCGGAGTACGTGTACGCGGCCGAAGCCGTCGCCCAGTCACGCCTGCCGGCCGCGACGCCCCCGCAGGAGGAACGCAAGCCGCATCCGAGTTGCCCGCTGCAAGACCCCGACTGCATCGGCTTTCACCCGACGATCGGCTGGTAGCGCCCGCGTGCACGGGTGTACGGACGCGTGTCGAGAGCGGAGGTTGTGATGGGGGCTGCCGCGGACGCGCCGAACCACGCGCGGCGGATGGGCATCGTGCCGGCCATGGCGGTTCGGGAACTGGGCTGGGACGACGACACCGATGACGAAATCCGCGCCGACATCGAGGACACGATCGGCGGCGCGATGGTGGACGACGAAACCGACGAGGTCGTGGACGCCGTCCTGCTGTGGTGGCGAATCGGTGACGGCGACCTGGCCTGCGAACTCATCGATATGGCACGGGCCTTGGCCGACACGGGCGCGATCT
The DNA here is from genome assembly GCF_053618075.1 of Embleya sp. NPDC055664. NCBI lineage: Bacteria > Bacillati > Actinomycetota > Actinomycetes > Kitasatosporales > Streptomycetaceae > Embleya > Embleya sp. NPDC055664. The sequence continues at coordinate 297 of NZ_JBSHGZ010000024.1, read as the reverse complement.
GGGTGCTCACCCCCGCGACGGGCAAACCCGGCTGCGTCGACCCGAGCGAGATCGCCGAGGAAGCGCACGCGGCCGGCCTCGTATCCGTGGCTTCCGTCGCCCTCGGGGCATGGTCCGGCAACCACTTCGTCCGACCCGAACCACCCTCCGCATAACGCCGGTTCGTCGCGTCCGGGTGTGCGGCTCGCGCCACGGCCCGGCCGACCGCTCGGGGCGGGGGGGCGGGGCCGTTTGGGGGGTTACGTACCATTGGTAGGGAAACCATGTGTTAGTGGAACCGGGTGGTGTGAAGGGGTA
>NZ_JBSHGZ010000023.1:59547-166569 GCF_053618075.1 Embleya sp. NPDC055664 | reverse complement strand
CCCACCCTCCCGTGGGTGCCCCGAACCCGGCTGCTCACATACTGCACCTGGTTCCGCTCCCCGGCCCTGCCCGCGCCCCCGGGGGGCTGGCCCCCCCGCGCCCCGGTCGCCCCTCGGCGATGCGGGCGAACTCCGCGACGCCGAGCGCCTCGCCGCGCGTACGTGGGTCGATGTCCGCGGCGCGCAGGGCCTCCTCGGCCGCCGCCGCCGAGCCCGCCAGGGCGGCGCGCAGCGTCTTGCGGCGTTGGGCGAACGCGGCGTCGATCACGGCGAACACCTCCGCGCGCGTCGCCGACGTGGTCGGCGGGTCGCGGCTGCTCCGTCCCGGCTGCTCCGTCCCGGCTGCTCCGTCCCGGCTGCTTTGAAGGATCTTGTCGATCGATCTTGTGTTGACCAGGGGATTTGCAGTATCTGGGACTTTGGATCTTGACTGCGTGGCCTGGGTTTTGCTGTCCTGTTCGGCTTTGTCTGGCGTGTGGCCTGTGGTTTTGCGGGATCCGGGACGGATGGTCGGTTCCGTTGGGAAGACCTGCGGGTTGTCGCGGTCGCCGTGGTCGGGCAGGGCACGCCTGTACGACCGCTCCGACGGTGCGGGCCCGTCGCGGTGTCTCGTGTGGGTGTGGTGTTGCACGACGCTGGGTTGGTGATCCTCGGGGGCCGGCCACGGTGTGCCGCCGTCGAAAGTGTCGCGCGGTCCTCGCTCGGGGCTCGGGGTTCGTTCGTCGTCGGGTGGTCGTGGCGGGGGATGATGGTGCGGTGGTGGGGGTTCACGGGCATCGGCCGTGGTGTGGGGGAGGGTTCGGGGTGAGGTTCGTGCCGGGTGGGTTTCCGTTGGTGGTGCCGCAGTCGCCGTTGCAGTTGTGGGCCTATGACGCGGGTCATTCGAGGATGGTGTTCCGTCGTCAGACGCAGTACGGGATCCGTTACGAGGACGACCGGGTCCTGGACGTGTGTTTCCGGGATGTGCGGAAGGCGATGATCGAGCCGTACGTGCCCGGTGCGGTCGTGCGTCCGTTGGATGTGCCGCCGCCGGGTGAGGTGCCGGTGCCGGAGCACCGTCGGGCGAGGTATTTCTCCGTCACGGGGACCAGCGCCCTGCACGGCGGCGCCGTCGGGCACTGGGTTCTGTGCGGGAGTGTGTCGTGGGCGTGGTGGGACATCGGGTGGAACGATCCGAGCCCGTTCCTGGACGACGCGTCGATGGATTCCCTCGACGCGGTCGTCTGGCGGGGGCGGGTCGAGCCGCCCGCGTGAGCGCCTGCACGGCCGACACGGACGATCCCGGCCGGGCCGGACGACGGTCGGTTCCCGATCCTGGCTGCCGGGGCGGTGGCGGGCCGGTCGGTGGTGTCACGGTCGGGCGGTGGTGTGCGGGCCGGCGCGTTCGTCGTCGTGGGGCGGGGCGTGCGCCGGGAGGGTGGAGTCGTCGAGGAGCCGGCGTACCCACGACCGGTGGGTGACGAACGCGGCCCGACACAGCCCGCGTTCGGGGTGGTCCTCCTCGGGGCAGCCGATCGCCGGGTCCACCGGGTTGTCAAAATTGATCGGTCCGGACGGCGCGGCGTCCGGCAACACCGGGGCGAACGACTCGTCCCGGCAGGGTACTTCGCCAGGCGCGCCAGGAACGGCAGCGCCGCCGACGTCGCCGGGCCGATGTTCATCACGCCCGACATCGCCACCCGACCCGGCGCCCGCGCGGCCGCCTCGGCCGCCCCGGCATCCGGGGTCGTGACATACGCTCTGCGGCCCTCGGGCGATGGGCCGGACACGGAGTGTGTGGAACGGGCAGACTGGGAGGACCGACGGACTCGGAAGGCGTGATGGCGGAGTACGACAGGCCCGGGGACGATCGCGGAGATTCGTGAGCGGCTGGGTCCGCAGGAGCGTGTCGAGTTCGAGGAGTAGCTCGCGAACACCCCGTTCGATCAGCTCTACGCGAAGATCGTGTTGGAGTGGGCGTTGACGCCGGAGGAGCGGGCCGAGGATCGTGCCGTTCTGGACCGGGTGCGCGCGGGTGACTTCTCCGGGCTGCGCAACCTCGACATCCACCCCGCCGGCCCCCGGCTTACGTCCGGCGCGTCTCCGATGCTGCGATCCGCTCGGTCGACGGTTTCGCCCGCCGCTCCCGATGATGCCCACCCACACCCCCGAGCCGACGTCCTCGGGCCACACGTCGCACGTCGCACGCGCACCGCCTCCACGAGGGCACGGCACTGTCGGGTGCTCGACCCGGGCATTTCCGCTTCGGTCCCGAGCCCGGCTCAGTGTGTGGGGACGGTCCAGGTCGTGCCAAGTGTCGTGTCGCACCGCACGTGCTGTTGCCCGTCGGGCAGGACGTCGAGGCCGAAGGTGTCGAACGCGGGCCGTGCGTGGCCGTTCCACCACCGCCACGCCGTGTGGACGTCGTCCCAGATGCGGCGGGGTCCGTGTTGACGGACGCTCGCCCAGGATGTGCCGCTCTCGTCGCCGACCCATAGCCGTGACCGGACACCGGCTTCTTCGGGTTCGTCGTTCCAGTGGGTCCACGGTCCGGGCAGCAACAGCCCCATGACGGCCTCGTCGTGGCGGTCGCCGCCCGCGACGGCCCACGGCGACCGTGTCGTGGTCGACGCGTCGGGCCGGTGGTCGGGGCGGACGACGTCGGCGACGGGGGAGCGGTGGCCGGGCATGGCCATGAACGCCCCGCCGGGCCCGAACCGCCCGCGCGCAGGGCCGTCGGGGTCGACATCTCCCTCTCGACCCAACCGGTCAAGCGTCCCCGCACCGCCCGCAGCACAAGGGCGTTCGGCATCGGATCACCTCCCCCGAACCGAACGTCCCCGAGCGTGGGAGCAGTTCGCGGCGCACTGCCTCCCGGCGGCGGCCGAGACACATCCGATCCGGCCGTGCATGCGCTCAGTAGTGGCACGCCTGGGACTTCGGCATCCTGCCGGTTCCGACGTCGCGCAGGGAGTAGTTGCCGGCGAAGGCGTAGATCCGTTGGTATGAAACGTCGTCCGAGCCGACCCGGTTGAGTGCGGTGACGCGAAACGGCCGGCCGGCGTCGTCGATGACGGCCTGTTTGCGGACCCGGCCCAGCATGTAGGTGACGCGCAGGCGGAAGGCGACCTGACTGCGCGCGGTGGACGCCCTTGCGATGACGACCTGTTGCTCGCGCTTCTTCAGGGCGATGGTCTTCTCGTTGAAGAACGGCCGCCCCAGTTCTCCCACATCGGGCATCGAGGTCTCGATCGTCCGGGCGATCGGGCGCGGACTGTCCAGGTCGAAGCCCATCTGCATGGTCGGGCTTCCCTCCTGGGGCGGAATGCAGAAGAAGGTCCCCGACCACGGTGCCGTGCGTTCGACGATGTCGGGTTGTAAGTCGATGATGTTGACGTCGTGGCTGCCGTCGCCGGTCAGGGTGATGCCGATCGTGACGGAGTCCAGGGTGATCGCTCCCGCCTCGTCCATCACCCGCGCGACCTCCGGGTGGCCGACGGAGAAGGGCCTTGTGATGATCTCCCGCTGCGCGGCCGTCGGACGGAATTCGTCGCGGCTCGCGGCGCTCAGGCCCTTGTCGTCCTGCGGCATGAACCGTGTGGAGACTGCGAAGTCCGGATCGGTCGCCGGCGAGATGCCCCCGCTCGGATTGCCCCCGCCGGCCTTGTCCCCCGGCGAGGACCGACTCCCGAGCCGGTCGTGGATTCCGATACCGACCAGCACCAGAGCCAGGGCCGCGGCCGTCGCGGCGAGGATCGGGCCGCGGCGCAGGCTCGTTGCGCCCGGTCGTGCGGGCGGGTGACGTGGCCGAGGGGGTGGCAATGGGGCCGAACCGGGGTCGGGCACCGGCCGGTTCCCCGCTTTCGGCGCCGCGCTCCGCGTGTCGCTCGGGACCGAGGAGGCGGGAGCGTCGCCGGTCCTGCGGGCCCGCGCGGTGATCCAGCGTTCGCGGCATTCGCGAAGGAGCGCCGCGTCGCCGTTCATCGCCCGCACGATCGCCACGGCGTTGTCGTACGTGGGCAGGTTCGTGCCGTTCAGCGCTGCCGAGATCGTCGAGCGCGGAACCCGCGTACCGAACGCGGACTTGGTCGTGGCCTGTTCGATGGCACGTACCGAGACGCCTTTGCCGTGTTCTCGATGGACCCTGCGCAGCCATTCGGCGAATTCCTTGGTCGCCCGGTCGGCGTCGTCGTACACGATCGCGTCCCCCCAGGGTGTCCGGATGTGTCCGGAGCCTAACGGCGCAGGGTTCGGGGGCGTCCGGGATTTGCCGAAACTGTCCGGCCGGCTCGATGCGGGCGTGCCTGGACGCGCTCACTGGAGGCACCCCACCTTTCCCCGGCGTCGCGTCGTACGCCGATGCCGCCGGGTCGACGGAAGGACCTCCATGACCCGACGAGTCCGCACGGGACCACCGCCTCCCGGCTATCCGTGTTCGGCGGTCGATCTGATCCGCTTCCTCGAAGGCCACGGCTTCCATCTGGTGCGCGTGGCCACGCACTGCAAGCTCCGCGACGGCTGCGGCCGGACGATCGTCGTCCCCAACCACCCGCATCTGGCCAAAGGCACGTACTACCGCATAGTGAGCCAGGTCTCGCGTCCGTCCTGACCCGCTCGCACACAAGGAGTGGCATCGGACGAACGCCTGCTCGCGCGGGACGTGGCGCCGCTGCACACCGACCGCGATCTGCTCTGGGCGTTGCGGGTCGCGCTGCCCGACGTCGTGTACATCACCGACACCGACGAGGACGGCGTCAACGCGTGGATCCACGACGGCGTCCGGTCGCGGGCGGTGGTGACCACGTTGCCCGACGGCCGGGTCCGCGCCGGGCAGGGCGGCCCTCGGCCCCTGATGGACGAGATCGAGGCGGCGCGGGACGCGTGGGAGCACGACGGCCGGATCCGCCGCCGGGACCACGGCGTCACGATCACCGCCGGGGAGCAGTCCGTGTGGGCGGGCGATGCCGCGACCGGCCGCCGGTGGACGGTTCCTGTACCGGTTCCGGTCACCGGCTGATCGATCGGCCCACCGCGGTCGTCGCCCACGCGTGACCGGGACGGGACTGCTCTTTCGACGGCGGACGGTGAGCGATGTCCGGTCTTGCTGTGGTCGACGGCGCCGGACGACGCTGCAGCACTGCTGCGTTGCGAAGCCGATGGTCGGGCCCGGCCGTGACACGCCGCTGAATTGGTGGATCGACGTCGGGGAACTCGTGGACCGGCGAGGACAACCCTTCGGCGGTGGGACGTGCCGGGCCAACCGCGCCGATCGGCGGAGGGGCCACCGGGTGCCGCGAGCCGGCCGTCGATCCTCCACCGATTCGGGGCACCCCGGCGCTCCGGTCCCCGCTGTCCCTGGCTCCGTCGGAGCGCCGACCCGTGCGATACAGCGGATTCGGGCTCGCCCGGACCACGCGGACATCGGGTGGTTCAGGGAGTCTGTGTCGCCTGAGGTCGAGGTTTGTCATCGTGCGGCCCAGTAGACGGCGACGGCCATGGCGATGCCGAGAGGGACGGCGAGCAACACGGCGATCGATGCGTACAGCCGCCGTAGGGATCGGCTGATCGCGAATGTGAGAGTCGGGTAGGCGACAAGCGCCGTCGCCATCACGGTCGTGGAGAGCCAGCGGTGCGTGAAGGTGGGGAGCGACGCCATCAGCATCGTAAGGAGGGTGAAACCCGGAAGGACGGCGCGGACCGCCTCTCCCCACGGCTCGCGGGGTGGCTCCTTCTCGCTCGTCGTCTCCGCCGATGTGCCGGGCCGGGTCTCGCCGAAGTCGGGAGTGGGAGGGTTTGGTTTCGGCTGTGCGAGGTTTCCGTACTTTTCGTTCGTCGTCTCGGCCGCCGTGTCCGCCCGCGTCTCGCCGAGAGCGGCAAGACTCCCACTGAGCCAGGCGAAGAGTCCGTGGTGCCACTCGTACCGGAGGTTGAATCGCCGCTCCCAGGAAGCGACGCGTCCTTGCAGAAGGAAGGCTACGAACCACAGCACGACCGGCGCGGCCAACAGGAACATCCATACCCGTGTCGCAACGTGGTCGACCTGCAGCCCCAGTGCGATCACCAGGGGTATCGTTGCCAGCGGTTGGACCTGCCACCACCCCGGCGCTACGAGTGGCCGGGCCCTGGCGTGGCGGTCCGTGTCCACTTCTCCCGCGCTTCGACACTCGGCCACGGCCTCCGCTGCGCGTGTGCGAAGGGTGTGGAGGGCTGCGCTGTAGGACAGACGCCATTCCAGGCTCCGGCTCAGGTAGTACGAGGGCCTCACCAGGTCCAACACCTTCACGTCCGGGTGGATGTAGAACGGCTCGGCCACCTCGAGCGCGCGCGTGTAGTCCCTGGTACGGCGAGCGCTGTTCAAACGATGCAACGTGTCGGCGAGCAGGCGTGTGAAGTGGTCGTACACCGCGCGGCGGGCCTGATCCGGTGGCATGTGGGCGATGGCGAAGGTGTCGGCGATGTGTTCCCTGGCGTCGTTGTGACGGTTCGGACCGAACGGAGCTGTCACGATTACGGCAAAGGCGGCGAATCCCCAGCACAGGACCGGATCGGTAACCATTCCGGTGGGGAAGAAGACGACGAGGAGTGCCAGGGCGCCGATCTGGATCGGCCCGCTGAATTCGCGTTTCCAAAGCCGGACTGCGGCGTTCGAGACGTGCCCGAACTCGTGCAGCACTCGAAAGCGCTTCAGGTGGCCGTCGGGGCCGTCGAGGCCGATGACGAAGATGAACGAGGTACCGACGTAGTTCACGAAGGTGGTGTCGGGTTCCAGGGCCCGGGTCTTCATCCGCACGTCGAAGACCCGGACGTCGGGGCCGAGTCCGTGCGGCCGGTGCAGGCGCGCGAGAAGTGCCGCGCCCGCCAACGCGCCCGTGTCGTGTACCTCGCGGATCGTCCGGTGCGGGGCGGCAATGTATGCGTCTGCCGCTTGGACGTTGATCCACGAGGCCAGGTTGAGCATGCACTGGCGCAATGCGAACGCGGTCGAGAACGACGTTGCCGACAACATCGCGTTCTCCCACGTGGGATGATGTATGTAGAGCACTGCGAAGAAGAGGACGAACGGCATGGCGTCCAACAGCGCCAGTGTGCCGACCGCAACTCGACCGGCGCGGTGGCGCACGAGATGTTCCGACAAGAGCGGTTGCGCACGCTGGACGGCCAACACCGCCCCTATCAGGGTACTGCGGATATCCCGGCCTCGCGTTCCGAAACGGCTCACGCGCCGGCCGTGGGGTCTTCGTCGGTGCCCTCCTCGGTACTCCCCTCGGGGTCCACGTCATGGTCGGATCGGCCCTGCTCCTCGAGACCCGCGGCGATTTCGGGGAGTTGATCGCGCACCGACGGCGGCAGGTCGAGCCTGTCCGCCTCGGCCACCAACTCGACGTGGATCTCGTGAACCGTGCGAGGGGGCTCGTCGGAGCCGCGGCGCCGGTCGATCATTCTCACGCCGAAGTCGAGAACCACCACTCCCGCCGTCAACAGCTCGATGATCGCGCGCAGATCGAACCGCTCACCCCCTCGTGTCGGCTGATACAGGGCGAGCGGGTCGCGGCCCGCCCGCACCTCGTCCACGATCAGCGCAACGGCGTCCTCCCCCACCATCTGAACGTAGCCGGGCCAATACGTGGCGACCATGGAGGTGATTCGGCTCGTACCAGGCATGCGAACCTCGCCTTCGCTGAGTGTGACCGTGGTGGGGAATCCCGGATGGTCGTGGTCGGATGCCGAGGCTCGCCGGGATCCCGTTCGGGGCCGGGAAGGAGCGGAAGGAGGTCGGCGGTTGAGGGCGGGCTTTCGACCGTCGCTGCCGGCGGCCACGACCCATGCCGTGTCCGCAGGCGAACTCGGCGATGACGCATACCACTTCGCGGTAGACCAGCCCATAGGCCTTCGGTCGGGCGTCCACCGCCAGTTGCGGACGCGGACTTGAGGATCGAGATATCTCTCCGGTCGAGGTCAAGCCCATGTTCCGGGCTGAGGAACTGTGGTGGGAACCGGAGTACCGGGCCGGCCGGTCGGACGCCGGCCCACGGTGGACCGCGCCACGATTCGGGGTTCCGCGTTCGGAGAGAAGATCGGACGGGCCGTCCCAGTCGAAGCCCTCGCTCCCGCTGCGGCGGCGGACGGGATGGCGCGCCAAGGCCTGGCAGCCGGTGACCCGGTGTTCGCGATCGGCTCGTTCGAGGTGGGTCGGCGAGGTGTGGTCGCCCGCGGACCCGACACTCGGCCGGGGCCACCAGCCCGCCACCGCCGCCGTACCGGCCGGAAGGTCCGCCGGTGCGATCCGCACGGTCATGGAATGGACCCGCCCATCGGAACCGCGATGGAGCGACAAAGGACACCTCGCAGCCACGATGGTCTTCGCAACAGCCTTGAGTTTGCCCGTCGATCATGCCGTCGCGCCGGGAAACCCCGAAACTCCCGACGAATCGAGCGGGGAGACATCGTCGGCGCGCGTCGGTCCGTGCTCGACGGCGTGGAGGGAGCGTTGGGGGTGGACGGCCTGGGCCCGCGGTACGGGGCGTCGTCGTGGCGGCGGTCCAGAACGAAGCCCCGGGGCCACAGAGTCTTACGGGTGGTGCGGGCGTGTTGTTCGAGGTAGTCGGCCAGTCGGTAGGTCGGGCCGTCACTCGAGGTTGGGTTGGGGCTGCGTTTGCGTGGGCGGATGCGGGTGAGGGGTGCGGTGGCGTGTGGACTCGTGCGGTGGTGTGGGCGAGGGCTTGTTCGAACCAGTCGTCGTCGAGTGTGTCGGATTCGTGGTCGGTGAGGTATGCCTCGGCGGCGTCCTCGAGGAACGCCTGGCGTAGGGCGTGGCCGTGGCCGTGGCGTCGGGCGTCCATGGCGGCTTCGAGCACTGCCCGCGCGTTGGCAGGCGCCAACTCGAGGCGTTTGAGCAGCGCGAGAGCCCCCGCCAGGTACTGAGTGCCTATGACCACCCCCACCTTCGTCCCTCCGGACGACGCCCCCCGATACCCGCTGTCCGTGTCCAGAATCGCCCGACTCCTCGGCGTCAACGTCGACACCCTTTGGCGCGCCTTGCGCAACGACCCCACCGCGCCCGAACCCGCCGAGAGCAATGACACGGGAGCGGACGCGTCCCTGCAACGGCCCCGGCCCCCGTCCGTCCCGACCGGCCACCGCCCGGACGACGGCCCGCCGACGTACCGTGCACCGATTCGTCACCGCACGAAGCCCCGCCAGCTACCGCCGTCCCGAACGCAACCGACCGTGACAGTAGGCAACTTGGCCGTGGATGCGCACCGCCCGCATATCGCCCGGATCCGCGCCGACCTGGACTCGGCGGACGTGGAGCCGTAGGACGCGCCGTCATGCGCGACGCCGTGACGGCGGGGCGGGATCGGATGCCGTGGGAGGGACCGGCCGGGCGGCGTCGTGTCAACGTCCTGTGCTCCGGGCGGGCTTTGATGGTCCGCCCGAGATCGGGTCGTTGAGCCGATCGGCTCGCGGTCCACGCGTCCGGCGGCGCGCCGCGCGCGTCGGGCCGATTGAGGAGATCCACCTCGGCCTCGAGCCCGCCGCCGTCCGCGAGTTCCAAGTAGACGGCTTCCGCCGGCCTGTCCATTCATCGCGTGTGCAATGAACCGGCTGCGGCAGCTTCGCCTCTTCCCGACTGTCGGCGCCCCGTCAGGTCGGTTCCGGCGCGTATGCTTTGCCGCCGCCGCGCAACTCGGTTCGGTTCTCCTGCGGTTGCGCTACCGGGCGGTCCCAGGTTCGTGTCGAGTCGAGGATGTCGACGAGATGGTCGCCCCAGGTTGCCCAACGACGCAACTCGTGGCGACCGAGGCAGTGGATGCGCTGATCGGTGGCGAGGTTCCGTGCGGGTTTGGTGAAGGTGCCGTTGGTCAGGCGATGACGGTGTCGGCTCGGTGGACGGGGGCGTCCCGTTCCGCTGAGTCGTTGCATGTCGCCGGAAGCGATCGAGGACATTCGGGTGGTGTGTTTGCACTGGAGCACGACCCGACCCCGGGTCCGGTGGGAGGCAATGATGTCGGCGCATCGGTCCCCGGGGCCGCCGACGGAGCTTTCCACCCGGCATCCGTCGCGGTACATGAGAATCGCGGCAGGCCTTCGAACTCGCAGTGGCCCATGTCGTCGATCTCCTCGAGGTCGACGCTCTGGCCGGTGCCAGGAACGACATGTGGGAATCGTCGGCCACGGCCACCTCGCGGGCGATACGGGCGTCGGCAAGGCGGGCACGGGCTCGTTCGAGTGCGGCCCGATACCCGGGTGCCTCCTCCGCAGGAACGCGGCGTGTGCGGTCTCGGATGAAGGCGACGGGAGAGGTGTGCACGGTCGCCGGTGGCCTGAGACGGCGGGCCTTGTCGAGAGTCCTGTCGACTTCCGGGTGCGGCATTGATCAATACCGGGATTCGCACAGTGTTACCAAAGCGCCGAGTCTGGACATGTCGTGCCCTCCCGAATACAGTGCGTTCGGGGCCTGCTGAGCGGGAAATGCAGGAGGGGGCGGAAAGCATGGGCAGCGGCTGCGCCGCCGCTTTTGTCCTGCGATATTGCCGGTTCTTTTATGTGGGAAGTGGCTCAGTGCGCTGCCAAGATCCCTGCCGTCCGGCGCCGTAAAGTGCCGACCGGAATGCATCTCGCCGGGCCGGTATACCGGCGCGCCGTACAGGCCGCCGGTGGCACTGAATCCGGACTGCGTCCACGAAACGCCCAGATGGAAGGAAACAGGCTGTCATGCCGTTATCTGCAACCGATCTTGCAAAGCCGGGAAACGCGACGATCACGATTCGTTCGACGTTCTTCCAGAATATCTACCTGCGTATGGACGGCACCGGCGTGACCGCCGCCACCGACAACGGAGGTGGGACGGTCAACTGCCAGTACGGCACCGGTCCCTGGACGACATTCAAGGTCCACCCGCAAACCGACGGTTCGTATTCCTTCGAGTCGGTGGCCTTCCCGAACGTGTACCTGCGCATGGATGGCACCGGCGTCCCCGAGACCAAGGCCGGGGGTGGGATGGTGAACTGTCAATACAGCATCGGTCCCTGGGAGAAGTTCAACGCCCACGCCCAGGGCGACGGTTCATTCTCCCTCGAGTCGACGGCCTTCCCGGGCACCTACCTGCGCATGGTGACCGGTAGCGGGGTGACCTCCGCCACCGGACCCGGAGGAACGGTGAACTGCCAGATCAAGGCCAACGGCGGCGACAACGAGAGGTTCTTTCTCAATGTAGCCTAGCGGTCGGGTTGCCCGGGGGAATTTCACCCCCGGGCTCTCGCGGTGTCCGTATGTGATCGGTATTTTGTGTGGTTTATAATGAAAATCGGCGCTCCGGGATTTCTTCCGGGGTCATCTTCACTTTTCCAGTGAGGCCGGAATTATCGAAGGGGTCGAGTACCGCGACAACCTTCTTCGTGTCGTTCCGGCGCGTTGTGAAGCAGGGCCGTCCATCTTGTGTGAGGCGGACTGGGCCGCTCTTCGACGAGACGAGGTAGTGTCTTTCCCGGGCTACGTGATGTAGGTCTCGTTCCGTACGAGCTCGATATGGATGGCGGGCGTTTCGCCGTCCTGCCGGTCCTTCGCCGGATCGAGATCCATATCGGCCATCATTAATTCTCTTTCGGTAGCGGCAAAGATTTTTTCGATCGTGCGGGCTTCGGCCACGCGACGCTGTGCAAAGCCCGATCGGTGCGCGCGCGAATCATGAAATAATCGGGCCATTAGGCAGTCGTTCCGTACCGCGTGTGGAGGCAAATCTGGGCGGTCACGAGGAGGCGCCCGATATTCGAGGGCGGTTGCTTTTTGGCTGTGCCGGATGAGGGTTGCCGGTACCGGGCCGGGTGTGCGACGTCGGATGGTACCCGTGGTGTGCGCCGGAGTTCGACAGCGATCTGTGGTGTCGGAGTGCGCTCGCGATTGCCTGGCCGTTGCTTCCGCCGCGTGTCCGTGAGATCCGGCAGGTGGAACTCGACGGCATCGATGGGCGATTTCGCAGCGCGACGATTCCCTGGCCCGGCCATCCTGACGAGGGTGCTCGGTGGTGGATGCGGCGAGTGCCTCGGCGCCTCGAGGTCGAGATCTCGGAGCAGCGCGATCCGGACCGGCCACTGGGATGGGAGGTGCCGCCGTTCGCCCGACCCGCTTCGGTCGAGGTCGTCACGTGGACGTGACGCGCGTGTCGATTGTGCCTGGTTGCCCGGGTGTCACCCTTTCGGGCGAGGCGTTTCGGCGGGTCGGCGCGCCGACGGTCGGATGCCTCTGGTGCCTTCTACGGTGATCTCGTATCCAACCATCCGGTGCCGCGAGGTGCCTGTCCTCGAAGGACTCCCATGCGCCGTCTGCGCCAAGCCGCCATCGCCGCCACCGGCGTGCTCGCTCTGATGTTGTCCGTTCCCGCGTCCGCGTCCGCCGCAACCGGCGACTTCTTCTACAAGGTCGGGGCCGGTACCCAGGCCGGTCTAGCCGACCCCGTGAGCGACGAGTGCATCAATCTCTTCGGTGCGACCGAGGGGGTTCCGGCATTCGCCCCCCAGAACCTCACGAAGTCGACGGCCACGGTCTTCCTCGAGTTCGACTGTGACGGCGACGTCTTCTATGTCATGGATCCGGGCACGAAGCTCGGGGACAGGATGAAGCTCCGGTCCGTGCTCTTCTCCTGACGAGGCCGGGCATCAGGAGTGCCCCTGGTGTCGTGAACGCGTCGTCGGTGCCGCCCGCACGATGTCGTTGATTCGTGCGGGGGTGATGCCGGTGGCGCGGCCGAGGCTTATGGGGCTGACGCCATAGGCGTGTGCGGCGGCGATGGCTTGCTGGGTCGTCGGGTGGGCGGTGCCGTGTGCGCATACCGTGTCGGTCACTTGCCAGGGTCTGGGGGCGGCGGGCGGTGGGCAGGCCGGAGGTACGCCGGCGCGGTGGCCGTCGAGGACTGCGGCGTGCAACTCGGTGGCGGCCACGCGTAGTGCGCCTCGGTGGTTGCGGCGTTCGTCGGTGGAAGCGGCTGCCCCGAGGTCGCGGGCGATGCGGTCGCGGGTGTCGGCGGCGCGGGCCAGGCGCTCGACGGCGGCCTCGCCGGCGGGCGTTGCATCGTTCACCGGCCGCCCCGCGAGTCTCGGAAGTGGCGTGTGACGGCCCGGTCGTCGAGGGCGGCGCATTGCGCGTGGCCGAAGATGTGTGTCAGGCCGAGGGCCGACGTCCCCTGCCCGTCGCGGGCGGCGACGTCGTGCAGGCGTTTGCCGAGGCCTTCGAGGTCCTACGGTCGTGCCGGTCGGGGCGGGCGTCGGTCCACGTCACCCAGACCCCAGTCGCGACAGCAGGAGTGGTAGCCGTACCCGCCGATGGCGATGGTGACTTCAGCCTCGCATCGCGGACAGGCGACCGTGAGGAACGCGTCGGACAGCTCGTCGACGGCCTCGCTCCACGTCGCCCAACCCTCGAAGACGATCATGGCACGGCTCAGACGTGTACGTGGTCGGGGCTCTCCGGGCGCCGTTCGAGACATTCGTCGGCCACTCGGCGAAACCTCGAGATCTCCATGGCGTGGTCGACGAAGACCGCGTCGGTCCGGCCCTCCACGATCGCTCCCTCCGCGATGGAGCCCGCCAGGAGCAACGCTTCACGACTGTCGTGCGCATCCGATCCCGCGGTGTCAACGGAAACTTCGATCTCCCCGGTGGTGCCGCTGGTTCGGCCGATTCGGCCCGGGAGTTGTCAGGGCCGGTTCAGTCCATGGTGAATGGCTTGCCGTCGAGAGTCGTGATCTTCGGGTCGATGCCCAGGCATGTCAGGAGGAGTACTTCGGGGCGCTGACGCCGCGTGCCGCGTCGCCTTGGAGTTGCTTGTCGATGGTCGCCTGCTTCCAGGCGTTCCTGGGGGTGACCGGGACCAGGTGCGTCGCGCCGAGTGCGCGGCATCCGTTCAGGAGCTTGTTGAACTCGGTGGGGGTCCCTTTCGCGGAGTCGGCGAGGCAGTCGTTCTTCTTCGACTCGCCCAGGAAGAGTCCCTCGACGGTTGCCGCGGCGAAGGCGAACTCTACGACGGCTTTGCCGTCTTGGCTGCTGATCGTGAGTGAGTCGGAGATCCTGGCGATCGTCTGGAGGTGTGCCGGTCGCGGCGGGTGGAACGTGGTCAGGCGCTCCAGATGACTGCGAGCGCGATCGAACCGGCGACCGCTGGGGCCGGGCACGACAACATGACGATTCGACTTCGGTGCTCGTCGAAGCATCGGGAGACGCGTGACATCGTGGCCCAGTAGGCGGCGAAGCCCAGGCAGAGCATGAATCCGGCACCGACGAGGTTGCCCGCATGCCCGTGGAGCGTGGCCAGGATTAGGAAGACGTTGGTGAGGAATGCCCAGACCGGCCAATTCGTGGGCGGGCGCTTCTTCGCGTCTTCTGCGGCTCTGGCGCGGGCGGCGACCGCCTCCCAGCGGCGCGGGGGTGCGACTGCCGGCCCGGTCGTGGGGCGTTCATGTTGGGCTCTTTCGGCGTTTTCGTTTTCCTGCTCCGCTCTGTTCGCGGCTCGAGGTCCTGCCTGGACCTGATGTTGCGCCGCGATGGTGACGGCGACGTCGGCAAACCGCCGGCGGGTGGTCGCTGCGTCCGGTGGCCGGTGGTCGGGGTCCTTGGCGAGGAGATCGAGGAGGAGAAAGTCGAGTTCGTGAGGGATGTGCCGATACGCCGACACGGGTGTCGGTTCGTGGGTGAGGTGGGCCAGCGCGAGTGGCGCGAATTCGCCTGAGCCGAAAGGCGGTTCCCCAGTGAGGAGTTCGTACACGACGCAGCCCAGGGAATAGAGATCGGCACGGTGGTCGCCGACCCGGCCGTTGATGCGTTCGGGGGGCATGTACGCGATCGTGCCGATGATCCGGCTGGCACTGGCGGACACCGCCTCGGTGTAACGGGCGATGCCGAAGTCGAGAATCTTGATGCGACCATCGTTCGTGCGGAAAAGATTCGCGGGTTTGATGTCCCGATGTATCAGGCCCACGTCGTGCGCGGCGCCGAGTGCGTCGCAGATCTCGGCAGCCCAGACGAGGCTCTGGTCGACACGGCAGAGGCCGTCGATCTTGAGGATGGCGGCGAGATCGCGACCGTGCAGGTGCTCCATCACCAAGAACAGAGTGCCGTCCACGTCCTGGCCGACGTCGTGCACGGTAACCACACCCGGATGAGCCACAGCTCCCGCCGTGCGAGCCTCGCGCAGGAACATCTCAACTGAGTCGGGACGATCCTGCCCCAGGACGATCTTCACGGCGACTCGACGGTCGATGAAGAGATCGTGCGCACTCCACACCTGGCCCATGCCGCCGCTACCGATCAGGTGTGTCAACTCGTAGCGCTCCGCGAGGATTCTCCCGGCCGACGGTGTCATTTTCGCCCCCGCTGGGTGATCCTCCTCCAGCGCGGGTGCATGAGGGGAGAGAATGCTGAAACGGTCGGCGATTCGCCGGCCCCTGTGATTCCGGGGTGGTTGGTGTGGGCTGGGGCGTTGCAGGTTGGATGAACCGCTCCGGGTTTGTTGGAGACTCGCGGTTGTGGTGATGACCTGCGGTTTTGGTGTTCCTGGTAGTGCTTGGCTTCGTGCCGCCACGCACGCCGACAACCTGCGCGAGCAAATCGAGCGGCTCACCGCCCCCTCGCCGATACCGAAGCCCGCCCGGCCGAGTTTGCAGCCACCCGCAGGGGCGGCACCGTCCTCGGGCGGTCGCCGCTCACCGGAAGGCGAACGTCGAGGCTGAAATCTTTTCGGGCGAAGGCACGTCGAGGATGGCCGACGACCACTCGCGACGTGAGGGGCAGTCGCCGTGCCTGATGGCAGGCCGGCGCGCTATGCCGAAATGGCCGGTATCACACACCTGCGGGTACGCCGGGGCCGCTTGGCGTCACGGCGCGAAGCGGAATGCGGGGTCGTCCGAGCCGCGCAGTACGTACGAGGTGAGGGCCTGGCCGGCGGCTCGTTCGTCGATGGGGGACACGAGCAGCGGCAGGCGTACGGTTCGGCACAACTCGCCGCGGTGGATGGCGAACGCGCCCTCCAGCACCGTGCCGAATCGTCGTGCCCGCCCCGACAACACGCCGTAGTCCACAGCGACGACAGCCGCGGCATCGGGAACATGGTCATGTTCTGCTTCGACCTCACCCTTGCCGTCCTGGCCCACCACCGCCACGGACGCGCCCCGGACTTCCTCATCCACGACAGCCATCTCTTCGACGGCGTCGACGACCGCCAACTCTCCGCCGCCCTGACCCTCGCCGCCGAAGTCGCCCACGAGGAGCGCATACAGTACATCGCCACCCTCAATACCGACGACCTCGGCAAAGCAGCCCGGCGGGGCTTCGACCCCGAACCGCACATTCGCGCGCGTTTGACCGACGCCCTCGACACCGGCGGATTGTTCGGTTTCCGCTTTTAGGGATCGGCTGGGATCGGCGGCGCACCGCGGGTCGGCCGGCAGCCCTCGCCCCGACGGGCCCGCACGCGGGATGCTCGGTCCGGCGCACCGCCCGACGTCGGCGCCCATGTGCTTGCCGGTCATGCCGATTCCCGAGGCTCGGAGCCCGTGGGGGTTACCGAAGGCAAGAGTGTGGTTGTGGTCAATCGGCCACAGGGCAACCGGGACGTTCGGGTTGTGCGTTTCCGGAACACCGCCGGCCTCGCGGCCCTACGATCGGGCGGATATCGAGCCGCCGGCGTACCGCGCGGCGGCATCCAGGGGGTGGGGACCATGAAGTACCGAGCGACCACGGCCGCGATAGCCCTGTGCACGGCGCTCGGCCTTGCCGCGACGGCGTGCGGCCGCGACGGAGGATCGGCCGCGCCTGCCGCATTCGATGCAGACGTCCGAGCCAAGGCCGACCAGCGTCTCGCGGAGATCGCGGCCAGGCCGGACATTGAACCGACCCTCGCCGACTTTCTCCGGGAGACCATCGCCGTCTCCCTTGAATACAAGGTCAGGGCAACCGAAGAGGGCAGGAAGCGCACCCTCGACGACCAAGTGCTCAACGCGAAGGCGACGCGCGAACGTCTGTGCACGCACGACGGTCAAGGCCGGTGGGTGCCCGGGAGCCTCGTCACGACGATGCGTGACCTGTCTGTCGACGAGTTGGCCAAGGGCATGCTCAAGGACAAGCAGGTCGATGACGAAGCCACTGCGGCGGTCGTCGCAGGGCGCATGCTCACCGCGATCGAGACGAAGCTCTGCCAGGGAAAGCAGGCCTCCGGTTGAGCGGGTGCCGACCATGCGCTGCTGCGCTCGCGAACACATCCTGTCTCAGGCGGCCTTGCACACGACCTCGGACACTCGTGCACGGG
Source organism: Embleya sp. NPDC055664 (assembly GCF_053618075.1). Classification (NCBI taxonomy): domain Bacteria; kingdom Bacillati; phylum Actinomycetota; class Actinomycetes; order Kitasatosporales; family Streptomycetaceae; genus Embleya; species Embleya sp. NPDC055664. Next base: position 149,295 of record NZ_JBSHGZ010000023.1, on the reverse strand, counting down.
AGCACGGAAACAGAAGGCTCCGGATGTGGCGGAGCGCCGTGGCTTGCGAGTGATCGTTTGGAAACCGCTGGTCGGGGTGGCAGGGGTGCACGGCGGTTTGTGAGTCCGGCGCACGACGCTTTGTGAGCGGGGCGGGTGGGCGAGAGGGTTTGGGAGTTGCGCCCGACCCCTGGATCGGGTCTGTTCGGCGAGGGTGCCGGCTCAGTCGAGGTCGTTCGCGCCGGCGGTCGGGAACGCGGGCGCGATGCCCGTGCCGTTGCCCCGGTCGGCATGCGAGGCAACGGCATCGGTGTCGGATCAGCGGGGGAGCGGTCGACGCCGGTTGGTCGATGCGGCCGGCGGCGGCGTGGGCATTTCGGCCGGGGCACGGCCGAATCCGGGTCCCGGGCGCGGCTCGCGTTCGTCGTGCCCGCCCGTGTGCCCGACGTTCAGCAGGCGTTGCGTGCCTGGAAGTAGAGCAGCGGCGTCGACGCGGCGATGCCGATGCCGTAGGTGAGGGCCTGCGTGTAGGACTTGCCGCCGTGGCGTGCCAGACAGCCGGCCAACCGACGTGGCCGGCGATCAACACGGCGACGGTCAGGTCCGGTTCCTTTTCGCTCATCGTGCTTCCTCTCGGACGACGGGCCCGGCCTTGTCGATCCCGTTGCCGCAGAACCTGGCCGTCCAGCGGGGTGTCCCACAACGTGACCTGCGACTTTGGACGATGCCGCTCCGGTGACCTGCTTGCTGTCCCAGCTAGCTCGTCGGCCGCGTCGTTGCTTGGCGGAAGGTGAGACTGACGCGGGGGCCGGCCGCGGGTTCCCGGGGGACGGCGTGGGTCCAGCCGCGTTGGGTCACGGCGGTCATGAGCAGCACCGAGCCGTGCACGAGGGCGAGTTCGTGGCGGTGGTTGCGGTCGAGGCTGCGGAAGGCGAGGCGGCGCGTCGCGCCGAGGGAGACGATCGCGATTGCGCTGCCGGGGCTGAGGCCGTCGTAGGAGTCCCGGTGGAAGCCCATGGTGTTGTCGCCGGTCTCGTACAGGTTCGCCAGGCAGTTGTCGAAGGGATGACCGGCGTGTGAACCGGCGCGGGTGCCGATCGCGGCGATCCGCGGGGGCATGGGTGCGACATCGTGACGGCGCCCGGAGTAGTCGTACGGCACGCCGAAGCAGGCGGTCCGGCATGCCCGCATGTCTTCGTCCCAGGTGACCTCGGCCAGGACACGGGCAAGGTCGGTATCGGGATCGGCGAGCGCGTCCGGGTGGTAGCGGATGTCGAGAGGCGGGGGAGGGGATGGTGGGGATGGCGGTGGCATCGATTCTCCAGGAGACCGACGGGCCACGTCGTGCAGTGGCCGGTCGTCATCGCTTGCGTTGTTCGATGCGACGAGTATCCCGTGGTCCGGGCCGGTCGGGGTCGCTCTTGCGACGACGTCGAAGAGGTGATCCGCGCGTGGCTTCAGTGCGAGTTGGTCGCCGGGCCAGGCGAGTATGGCCACCAGCGCGAAGAGGTCGTCGCCGTCGAGGTCGCCGCGCGCGGTGCCCGCCGCCTGGGCGCGTGTGAGGAGCCGCGCGCCGGCCGCGCGAAGGGTGACGCACGAGGCGTGGAGCGCGGATTCGGTGTCCGCGATGGCGGCTGCCATCGGTACGGTCACGCCCCGATACTCGGTCGTCCACGCGACGCAGTCGCGTACCCAGTGACGAGGGCTTCCGCAGGCGGGTTCGACGTCTCGGCGGCGAAGCACGACCTGCCGCATGGTGACAGCCTCGGACGGCCGACGCCCGTCAACATCGACTAACCCCAGGAGGGTTGAACAGCGAGCCCGGCGGCTGCGGATCCCACAACCGGCGTGTCACCGTTCAACCCCGCAGCATCGTTCCGGATGTCCGAGCGACTCGACCGGGACGGCGGGACGCGTCGGCCGCGTGGAAGACCGCCAAGCCGCGGTCGGAACAGGGTGGCGGCAGCCGGCCGGGAGCGCACCACCGACTTCGGGATCGTCTTCGTGGGAGGAGAGGGCAGCCGGCAGACCCTGCGCAAGGAGTCGATGCCGTCCTGCCGGATTTTCATCCGGCAGCGCTTGACCAGACTCACCCCGGAGGAGGTCCGGGACGGTGCCCATCGAGACGGTGTGCTCGAGTGGACGCATACGCCGGTCCGCAACCCGGAGGCCGGGCCCGGACACCGTTCTACGTGTGTCGGGTGATGTCGAGGTGTTCCCGTCGGTTCCCGTACGGGGCTCGCGGGGTGGAGCGGGGGCGTGGGCGTCGGTCGACGAACCGCCGTAGTCCGGGCCGCGGGGAACGGGAAGGAGCCGACGTCCCGTCGTCCGTGCGGCGCAGCAAGGAGGCGGCTCCACAGGCTGGTCGGATACGGCGCGGCACGCGACGGCGCGGGAACGATCGAGACCGCGTTCCGCGGCTTGTCGGGCAACTCGCTTGACTTCAAGTCCGGTTCAGGTTTGAGACTGTACTCGTGACCGGGCGGGCGGAGTTCCCGGTCGCCTCGCGGACGAGGGGGTGTGGACGAGATGCGGGCCGGGGCTGTGGACACGATCTGCGTCGCGACGCGGATCCGCGGCGGTTGGGGGGAGGCGTTCGGCATCGGCCGGCCCCACGCGCTTGGTGGCGCGGCTGCCGGGACCGTCGTGTCCGTCGGTTCCGGCGTGGACTCGGTGTGGATCGGCCGCCGGGTCGTGGCCGGCGCCGGAACGAGCGGCTCGTACGCCGAACCCGTCGTCACCGGCACCGATCGCTCGGTGCTCGTACCGGACGGCCCGGATCCGCGGGACGCGGCCGCGCTCGCGCACGACGGCGTGACCGGAACCGGCATCTCGTACACGCCGCCGGACCGGAGCACGGGTCGTCGGCGTGGCGCGAGGCGAACGGAAGCCGACACTGGCGCGGTCGTTGGGCGCCGACGCCGTCGTCGACCACACACAGGACGGATGGACGGGCAAGGTTCGGGACGCCTTCGCGGACCCGATCCGTGAACGTGCTCCTGGACGGCGTCGGAGGCGAACTCGGCACCCGGGCCTTCGTGTTGGCGGCCGACGGCGGACGCGTGTCGGCGCACGGCACGGCCGGCGGCGGGTTCGCCGAAGTGGACGAGGCAACGGTGACATCGGCGACCGGCGGGATCGACGGCGTACGCCACCGCCTCACGTTGTTCGCACAAGAGAATCGCAATAATGAGGAGGTTCCACCATGGGAAACAACACCACACGATCCATGATCTCGAAATTCGCCGCACTGTCGCTGGTCACCGCCGCGGTCGGGGTCTTCGCCGTGGGCAGCGCGGATGCCGATACCTCGAAAAAAGAACGGGTCGAGGTCTTCGAACTCCAGCTCAGGGATCTTGAGTACAAGCCTATCGATCTCGGTCCGGCAGGGCCGAGCCTGGGCGATATGAGCGCCTACTGCGCCACCGCCGTAGAGAACGGCCGCAAAGTCGGATATGGGGCCGGGACATCTCAGGTCGTGCACGTCGAGGGCGACAAGATCACGTCGCAGGCCGTGATCACGCTGGAACTCGAGCGTGGCTCTCTGACGATGCAATCACTGCGGACGAACGAAGCGAGTACGCTCGACATGGCCATCACCGGCGGCACGGGCGCCTTCAATGGCGCCCGGGGCACTGTTCGCTACTGGGACATCGCCACGCCGAAGGAAAGGATGCGTGTCGAAATCCTGCACTGAGCGCATTCCACCCCGACCTCGCCGGTCACAGGGTGGCTGCGGTCCGCGTGGCATGATCGCCTACGCCGAGGCTCCCGGTCGAACGTGCGCCGGCCCGGATGAAAGACCCGCAGCAACGACGCGTCGTCCACGGCGAGATGCGGACACACCCCACGCGCGTTACGAAGGGCCCATCCGGGCAGAGGAGTCGCCATGCGGCGACCTTGTGCGGGCGCCACTCGAGCGTGCCGGCGAAATATCCCGGCGGCCGGCTCGTACGGACGATCGGCACCGCACAGCCGAGGCGACGGGGCCGCCTCGAGCCGCCCCACGGGGCGGGCCTCCGTTTTCGATCTCATCGTGCGGGGCGTGTCGGCCCGGCGATCTTGTCGGCCTGGGCCTTCATGACGGCCTTGGGGATCGCCGTCGGCCGCGGACCGTACATGCCCACGGAGGTGCCTCTGAGCAGTATCGGCCCGACCCGCACCACGGTGACGACGGACGAGTACTGCTCGCCCGTGTCGAAGTCCATCGTCAGGCTGTCGTCGCCGATGGCGTGGCCCGGGCCGCCGGTCAGTGCGTACTCGGCGGTGGCACCCGGATCGGCGGGGTCGTCGGTCCACACCGCGAAGTCGCCACACGACGGCAACGCCCTCCGGGCCGCCTCCACGGCCTTGGCCGCGCCGTCTCCGGGGAGCACGGCGATGCTCACCGCGTTGACGGTGCCGGGTGCGTCCTCGAAGTCCAGTCCGAGGTGGGTCACGGCCGTGGGCGCGGCGGGCCCGGAGAGGTCCTGAAGGTCGGCGATCGGCTGACACTGTGGCCTGGTCGCCCTGGAGTTCAGCGCCGGCCGGGTGACCTCCCCGGTCGGCGTCCACCCCGACGGCAGGTCGCCCGGTACGACCCAGGCCGCCCGCAACCGCTCGACGGTGAACTCCCCAGCCTGCGCCGCCTCGGACGCGCCCCTCGACGCGACCGCGGGCGAACTCGCAGCAGCGGCAGGGCCGTTGGGGGAGTGTTTCGGATCACGGGCCTCGTCCGAGCCGGACCGACACGCCCCGGTCGCCAGGAGCAGGGGAACTACGGCGGCGGCGATGAGACGCCCGCGGGCGGTGTGCATGAACAGGGCCGACCGATCACTGGATTGCCTGGGGGACGCGCGCATCCTCGCACACCCGTCCCGGCCGACACCCCACACCCGTGCACCGACACGTTCGCCCCGCGTCCGTCGAACGCCCGCGCCGCCCTGGCGGGTGTGGTGTCCGGGACCGGGGCGGGGTGACGGTCAGCCGGGGAGGACGCCTTTGATGGTGTCGACGGGCACGGTTTGTTCGGTCGCGGGTGCGTCGACGTGGACCGGGGTGCCGTGGCGGGAGAGGGCCGTGGTGGTGACGACGTCCATGCCCGCCTGTTGGAGTGTCAGTCGGGTGCGGACGACGCGGCCCTCGGTGCTCAGCCACACGTCGGCGGGGATGCTCAGCCGACCGTCGGGGAACAGTGGTGCGATGTCCGGGAGTCCGGTGCGTATCTTCTCGGTGATGCGCAGGGTGATCGCGTCCTCGAGGAGTGCCCCGCGATAGTGGGTGGTGGGCGTGCCGTCGAGGTCCTCGGCGCCGACCCTGGTCGTGTCGTGGATCGAGGCGAGTTGTTCGAGGACGTGCTCGGGGTCGTTCAGCGGGGCCCGGAGCAGGTAGTGGGATTCGGCCGCCGTGCGCGGCATCGTCGCCCATCTGCCCTCGGCCTGCGGCAGATTGGACACATGGACGAGGCCGTCGGTGAAGATCTCGTCGATGTGGCTGATACCACCCTCGGGGAAGTCCACGGCGACGTGCCCGCGCTCGCTGGCACGCGCACTTGGCCAAACTCCCGGGACTGCCCCCGGCGTTGACCGCCCGCAAGCTCACCGGAAGAACCCTCGAGGCCATCGCTCGCGCCCTGACCGACCCCACCAACCTCGCGAAGGTCACCGAACCCGCCAACCGTGCCTACCTGGACGCCGCCGGCGAGGAACTCGCCACAGCCGCACGCGCCGGCCACGCCGTCGCCCGCGCCCGCGCCGCCGACCCGGACGAGGACCCCCGCCTGCACCGGCGCCCCGACCACACCACCGCCGGCACCGACTTCACCACCACCTGGCTCGACCACACCCAATCCGACCTGAACGACGCACTGCGCCGCATCGGCGACACGCCCCGCGCCGCCGCCTGACGCCCGGCGTCACAGGGCCCGTGGGCCGGGGTTGCGCGGGTGCCTCCCGCCCGGAAGCACCGCGGTCGTGCGGGCCGGGTGTGCCTGTCGCGTTCGGCGTGGATGGGCCGCCGGAACGCTCGCCATTCGGGCGTGGAGTCCGCGCATCGTGAACGAGCCGGCGCCGGGCCGCCGGTTCCACGCGCACGGGAAGGCGTGGCCGAGCACGGCCGGTTCCCGCGGGAGCGGCCGGCGAGGGTCCGTGGACGACACCCGGGACATGAACGATTCACGCGGGGGTTGATGGGGTGTGACGTGGCTCGGAAGGAGGGGGTGCGGGTGGACGGCGACAGCGCCTGACTCCAGGGCTGCCCGCCATCCACCCCAACCCCATCGACGGCCTCCGCGCCACCCGCACCAACCCCCGGTCCGGCATGCGCCCCGGCCGCCCCATCCACCATCCCCGCAACGCCCGGGGCGCCGTCGACATACCCCGAACTCCGGGCGTGCTGCCGCCTGCGAGGCGAACCCCGGCGGCCTCCCGGCCGGCGCGGCCGGACCGGCGACACGGACGCGCCGAATCACCACCGGCGGTACCCACCAACGACACCAGCGGCGAAGCCGGGCGGATCACCACGATCGCCGGTACCACTGCGACACAGCCGCCCACCGACAGGTCCCCGAACAGGCTCGGCGCCGGCAGCGCCCCGAACGGCCGCCGTCCACAACTACGCCAAGTGACGACCGGGGGCGGCATGGTTCCGGCACCCCGCCATAAACCCGTTGGGCACGCGTCGCGCAGGCCGCTCCGGAACGAGCAGCCCATCAGGGCATGCTCGCCTCGGATCGGTCCGCGCCAGTCGGCTCCGGTGAGGAGCCCGGCCCACCCGTACCCGGCCGGCGAGGGGGCCGAACCGGGGCTCGTCGGACAGACGCTCCGGTCGATCGGCGGCGAACCGCATACACCACCCGGGCCCCATCACCCGGATCGCGAGACGACCGCCCGCCGATTCCCGCTTCCCGACTTCGCACCGGTTCCTCGATTCGCGTTCGGTGGATAGCGATGCCGTGAACGAGGTCCTAGCTTGTCGGCAAGCCAACCGTTCGCTCGGGCTCACGGAGGACACATGCATGCTCGGCGCACGATGGCGGCGACAATCTTGGCGATGACTTGTGTCGTGGGCCTGGCGGGCGTCGGGCAGGCCACGCCCGCGGCCGGCAACGAGGATCTCGTCACCAACGGGGCCTTCGAGCCGGAACCCGCCTATTGGTGGACCACCGGTGCGACCACGGCCGAGACCGTGGAGGGGCGGGCGCGAATTACGGTGCCCGACCGCACCCGCGCGCCCTGGGATTCGATGCTCGGGCAAGGCGGTCTGCATCTGACGAACCTCGCCGTGTACACGCTTTCCTTCGACGCCTCGGCGACCGTGACCGCCAAGGTTCGGATCACCGTCCAGTCGTATCTCCCGCCCTACAGGACCGTCTTGGACCGAACCGTCACGTTCGCCGGGAAGACCGCCGGGCATACGCTGCGCTTCCTGGCCATGCCCGGCATCGACGCGACCCAGGTCACCTTCCAATTCGGGGGGCGCGCCGAGGGGTTCCAGGCGACCGTGGACAACGTGTCGCTGCGGCCGACCGGTTCGCCGATCCCCGGAGTGCCCGCGAAACCCTCGGCCTCCTCCCGCCCCGGTGCGAGGCCGGCCGACACCCCCGTCGCCCCACCGATCTCCGCTTCCCCGCCGGCCGGCACGACGACGTCCTCGCCCGCCATCAAGGTCCCTCCGACGAGTCCGGGCGAGAAGTTCTACACCGACCCGATGAACAACGCGGCGGCGTGGGTACGGGAGCACGGCTCCGACCCGCGTGCGGCGACGATTCGCACCGCGATCGCCTCGCAGGCCGGAGGACGCTGGTTCGGCGCCTGGAGCGGGGACATCGGCAAGGCGGTGCGTACGTACGTCGACGCTGCCGCCGCCACGCGGAGCACGCCGATCCTGGTGCCTTACAACATCCCGGACCGGGACTGCGGCGCCGCGTCCGCCGGCGGCGCCGCCGGTCCGGACGCCTACCGCCGTTGGATCTCCGACTTCGCCGGCGCGGTAGGCGACCGCTCGGCGATCGTGGTGATCGAACCCGACGCCGTGGCCAACGTCGACTGCATGTCGACTCAGGGACGCGATGCCCGCTTCGCCCTGTTGCGCTACGCCACCGAGCAGTTCAAGGCCAAGGCACCCAACGCCAAGGTCTACCTCGACGGCGGCAACGCGGGTTGGATCGAGCCCACCACCATGGCCTCGCGGCTGGCCAGGGCCGGAGTGGCCAATGTGCGCGGATTCGCGGTCAACGTCTCGAACTACAAGACCACGGCGGACTCGGCCGGTTACGCCGAGAAGGTCCGCGCCGCGCTGCCGAACGGCGGGGCACGAACCGCCAAGTACCTGATCGACACCAGTCGCAACGGCAACGGCGGTGCCAACGGTGCGTGGTGCAACCCGGCCGGCAGCAAGCTCGGCAAACCGTCCCGGGCGGGGACCGGCGGTGCCGAGTACGAACTGTGGATCAAGGTGCCGGGTGACTCCGATGGCCCGTGCGGTAACGCCCCTGGTACTGCGGCCGGCACCTTCGACCCGAACCTCGCCACCCGCTTGATCGATGGCAGCTGACCGCCAGGGCGCCGCCCGCGCCGCTCCGCGCCGGGTCGGGTCGGGTCGGCAGGAGTCGCGGCGGGGCGCGTCTACGGCGCAATCGACGCCTCCGCCGGTGCCGGCGTCGAGCAGCCCGGCCGCACGTTTCGAGGCGTCGACCGGCGATCGGCGGCGGCGCGAGGTCGGCGACGACTTCCACGGCGATCCCACGTCCGCCACTTCGTCGCCCTCGACGACGTGCTTGACAAAGAGGGCCGGACGCTCGGCGACGACGCCTGCCACGTCCAACTCGGCGTCACCTCCGAAGCCGACCGGCAGAAGGGCGTCAAGACCGCCGTGTCCCGGTTCGGCGGCCTCAACGTGCCGGTGTACGGTGTGCGGCCGATCGGCATGATCGTCGAGGCGCGTGGCGGATCCATCGTCGGCATCTCCTCCACCAACGGTTTTCGGGACGCCCCGGCGCTGTCCGCCTGATCGACCGCTGCGCCGACGAGCTCGACCTGCGCGACACCAGCGTCCACGCCCGTTCCAGGGCGTAGTCGTCGGCTCGCCGCTCGTCCACGGCATCGTCGATTGCCGCGGTATATACAGCCTCGTGCCGTCCGGCGGCCCGACGAATCCGAGTGCCGGCCCTACCCTGAGCAGGGCGCTGTCGCGCGCTATGTGTTCCGGTCTCGCGCGGTGCGTTGTGGGGCGAAGGTCCACGCGCGGTGGTGTGCGCGCAGGAGGGGGGAGGTGGCCGGTCCAGGCGGTGTCGGGCAGCGGCGTGGGCCCGTGGATCGTGATGTTCCCGGTGGTGTCGATGTCGAAGCCCCAGGCGAACCCGACGAGTGGGACGACGTGGCGTTGGATGGTCTCGGTGATCGGGGTCCAGGCCAGGAAGGTGTGGGCGAGCCAGGACATCGGCGCGCGGTCGAGTCTGGCAGGGGAGTCGAACAGGGTCGGGGCCAGGCCGAAGTAGCAGTAGGGCGAACGGGCATCGGGGAAGAGTACGAACGGGTCCATCCCGAACACCGCGCCGCCCGACGCGTCGTCGCTGGAGCACACGAGCTGGACCCAGCCGAACATGGCACCGTAGCCGCGACCGGGGTGGGTGACGCGGGCGGTCAGACAGGGGAAGCCCAGGGCCTCGGCCGTCTGTCCGACCGCGGCGGGATCCTCGACCCGCTCGACGATCGCCTCCACCGAACCGGCACGCCCCTCACGCACGAACGACAGGATCACGCCCCCAACCTGCCAGGACCCGCCGGGCGCCCACAAGGCCGGACGGGTGTGGACGAGCCGCGGCCGTTCCCGGGCGGCGCCGACCGCAGAGCCTTCCGCAGAGGACCCCGCGGAAGGGAACCGCTCGGAGTCGACCGGGTTCAGCGGGTGTCGCTTCGGTTGTCGGTGGCCGGTGTGGGGAGGAGGTGATCGAGCGATCGGGCGTCGTCGTGGGTCCCGCTGTGGGGAGTCGAGTTGGTGATCCCGATGTGGACCGGACCTCGGGTGGTGCGTGTCTCCAGCGCGGTCCACTGGTCGAGTTCGTGTTCGGCGTACGCGTGGAGCAGGACGGCGAGTCGGATCTCGTGGGCGGGGGTGAACCGGTTCTCCCGCGCGCCGAGCGGCGGCAGCAGAGGGTCGATCGAGTGGAAGTAGCCGTCGGTGGTGCCCGGGGGGAACGTACGGAACATCTCGAGGTACGCGTCCCCGTACTTCGTCCGCACCCGCAGCAGGGCCGACTGGTCCAGGACGTGCTCGGCGTACTCGTGCAACACCAGGGCGAGTTGCCGCCGGTCGGTGTCGTCGAACCCGGTCATCGCCCCAGCGTATCGGGGCCTGATCTGCTCCGCCCGGCCAGGCAGCCGACCCTGGGGCTGCGTGCGCGCGGTTACAGCACGGCAACGCATGAGCCCGGATCGGCGGTCAGGAAGACGAGGTGCGTGCCTTCGGTCATGTCCGCTCGCCCCAACGCGACCGGTGTATCTCCGGCACGTCGAAGGGCCGGCAAGCCCTGTTCGAAGTCCTTGAGGGCGACGGTGCCATCCTCCGCCATGCATTGCGCCCGCCACGCCCAAACGTCGAGGAGTTGGCGGGCCGGCGCCGATGATTCGGCCCATATCCGGAAGGAAGCCCCGGCCCGCAAAGCCAGAGCAGCCCGGCCGGCGGCATCGGTCCCATGTCGTTCGAGGGCGGCAATCAGGTCTTCGCGGTCCACGACGTGCAGTATGGCCCTTCGCGGGTGCAGGGACCGACCTTGATGCGATGCGGTGATCACGTGCTGCGTGTCGCGATCTGGGGATCCCTTCCGGGAACGTCCCGGGCCTGTCGCGGCGTTCGCGCATCGTACGGCGAGGGATTCCGACGAGGGGCTGGGGGACCGATGGCGAACGGCTATACGCGGGGCACGGTGGTGGATGCGGTCGTGGTCCGTCACCGCCCCTTCGGAATGATGGTCGAGATGCCGAACGGCGAGGTCGGGCTGCTGGAGCCGGAGTACGCGGAGCCGGTGTGGCGGGACACGGACGGCTGGTACCCGGACGGGACCCGCCTTCGGGTCGTGGTCCTGGGCTACACCACACCCGGCCCCGGCAAGTTCCAGCCCGCCCAACTGCGCCTGGCCTCCGCCCCGCACATCATCGATGCCATCGGGAACCCGTGATTGCGCGTCGGAGGAGGGTGTCGACGCACACGCGACCGACACCTACGAACGCGGGCCGATACCCTCAACGGATCCCGGTGGTGGTGAGAAGGTCGCGGACGCCGATGGCCTTGGGGTGTCGTTCGGCGAGTTCGGTGACGACGCGGCGGATGGTGGGCCGGTCGCGGACCTCGCCGGGTGCTTCGTGGTGGGCGGCGGCCAGCGCGGCGGCGGTCTGTTCGGGTTTGCCGAGTTGCCACCAGGCGCGGGCGAGGTCGGTGTGCAGGCGTCCACGCCGTTCGGCGGTGGGGAACCGCCCCGGGTGGAGGTCGCGTCCGGCGTGCAGGGCGGCGCCGGCGTCGCCGAGGCAGTACAGCACCCCGACCTCGTACAGCCCCCCCACCGACGCCGGCGTCACCGTGAACACGGCCCGGGCCTGCGGCCCGTCCGGTACCCGCAGCACCGCGCGTTTCGCGTTCGCCGCGTCGATCACCACCGACGGCGCCCTCGACTGGCGCACCGCCCCGGCCGCCGACTGCCGCCACGCCGCGATCACGCCACCCGCCGACGTCGAACGCGCCTGCGTGGAACCCGTGCGCGAACGCGGCCTGGTCTACGCCCCGCTGGACTTCGTCGTCACCGCCGAAGGCCGGACCTACCTGGAGACCAACCGCGCGGGCGAGTTCGGCTGGATCGAAGCCCTCACCGGCCTGCCGATCTCGGCCGAGATCGCCCGCCTCCTCACGCACGACACCCGCGCAACCACCGCCACCCGACACCGCACCGCGAGCGCACGCGCGAGGATGTGACGATGGACCCGCTGCTCGCCGCCGCCCTCGCCGCCCTCGACGTCACCGACGAGCCCCGCCCCCTGACCACGCACCACGCCGACGCCTGGCGGGCCGGCCGCTGGAAGATCAAGACCATGACCGATCCGGCCGCCGCGGCCCTGCTCCTGCACGAGGCCCGCGCCGTGCGGTTGCTGCTCGCCCGGGGTCTGCATCCCGCCGACGGCCGACACGGACACGTCGGCGAAAGGGCCTGGACCGCGGTGGAGTTCCTGCCCGGCGTCGACCTGTGGCAGTGGTGCGCCCGAGGCCGCGTCCCCGACCCGCCGCCCGACTTCGCACCGCGCCTGACCGCGATCGCCTACCGGGCGTTCACGGCACTGGAGCGCCTGAACGCCGCCGGATGGCGCCACGGCGACTCCCACCCTGGAACATCCTGATCGGCCCCGGCGACGAGCCCGTCTTCGTCGACCACGAATACACCCACCACCCCGACCTGTTGCCATCGGCGGGCCCCTACCGGGGCGGCATGGACCACGCCACCACACCCGGCGTCGCCCGCCGACTCCTGCACAGCACACCCGACACCCACATCCGTCTCACCCCCACCGACGAACGCCACGCCCTCGCCGCCGCCCTGCGCTGGGCCTGGACCGGAACCACCCCCGCCACCACCCGCGACGTCGGCCCGGGCGTCACCCTCGACGACCTCCTCGAGGACATCGCCACCGGCCGACACCACGTCCCCCTCGCCGACGCCCGCCGATGGCCGGCCCCGGAACTCGAGGCCCTCATCGCACACGCGACCGCACCCACTGATCGGGACACGCGGACCGGGTACGTGGACACACCCGCGGAACCGTTTACTCCCGCCCGGCTCGAAGCCGGCCCGGACCGCCGTGATGCACGGATTCTCGAATCCCTGCGGACGGGCCGGTGTCACACGCATGCGCGGTCGCCGCGTTCATTACCACCGGCGGCGCTCTCGACCGGCGCATCACCCCGGCGGCCGGCTGCCGCCACGTCCCGATCACGCCACCCAGCGACGTCGAACGCGCCTGCGTGGCGCACGTACGCGCACCGGGCCCGGTCTGCGCCGCAGTGGTCTTCGCCGTCACCGCCGACGGCCGGATCTGCCTGGAGGCCGACTGTGCGGGCGAGTTCGGCTGGATCGAGGTCCTGACCAACACCGAGTCCACCGGCCGTTCTCCGATCCCGGATTCGTCCGGCCGCGAGCGTCGGGCCGTCGGGCTGGTGTGCCCGTGGGGGTGGCCGAGACACGGGACCCGGTCGACCGGGGGCGGCGCGCATGCGCGACGGTCGCGGGCGCTCCCGTATGCGGCCGGCTCAGGTGGTGTCCCGCAGGGCGTATACGTCGTGGTCGTCGCTGATGTAGATCACACCCCCCGCCACCACCGGCGACCATTCGACGAGGTCCCCGGTGGGGTACCTCCACTTCTCGGTGCCGGTCGCGGCGTCCAGCGCGTACACGTTGCGGTCATTGCTGCAGATGTAGACCACGCCATCCACCACCGCCGGCGACGGTTCGACGAGGTCCCTGGTGGGGTACCTCCACTTCTCGGTGCCGGTCGCGGCGTCCAGCGCGTACACCGCGGTGGCCAAGCTGCCGATGTAGACCACGGCGTCCACCACCGCCGGCGGCGAGACGCCATAGGTGGTGTGGTGCCATTTCTCGGTGCCGGTCGCGGCATCCAGCGCGAACACGTTGCCGTTCCTGCCAGCGACGTAGACCACGCCGTTCGCCACGGCGGGCGTCGAGACTTCGCTTTCGATGGTGTGGCGCCATTTCTCGGTGCCGGTCGCGGCGTCCAGCGCGAACACGACTTCGCCGCCGCCGACGTAGACCACGCGGTCCACGACTGCCGGCGACGAGACGACGGGGTGCTCTGTGGGGTACCTCCACTTCTCGTTGCCGGTCGCGGCGTCCAGCGCGCAAACGTTGCGGTCCCAACGGCTGGTGTAGACCATGCCGTTCGCCACCGCGGGCGTCGGGACGTCGTACCCGGTGGAGTACCACCACTTCTGGTCGCCGGTCGCGGCGTCCAGCGCGTACAACCTGCCGTCGCCGGTACCGACGTAGAGCACGCCGCCCACGACCGCGGGCGACGAGAGGACGCGGCGCCCGGTGGGGTACCTCCGCTTCTCGATGCCGGTCGCGGCGTCCAGGGCGTATACGTTGTGGTCCCAACTGCCGACGTAGACAACGCCGTTCGCCACCGTCGGCGAGGAGGTGACCCTGTCGGCCGTGGTGTACGTCCACAGTCTCGTCACGAGGGGTTTTTCCGGCGCGGTGGTGTGACGGCCCAGGACGAGGGCGGTTGCGGCGCCGCCCCCGGTGAGGGCGCTTGCGGCGCCCGCGGCCAGCCACAGGAACCGGCGCCGCCCCGGCGACGCGGGCGTGCTCCCGGAGGTCTCCAGGTCGTCGTCGCCTCGCTCGTCCGCGGCGGGTTGCGACTTCGGGGAGTCGTGCGGGTCGGGGCCGGCCGGAGGTGGCGTGACCGGCGCGGTGATCGTCGGCAGACGCGTGGCCGGGCCTGCGGCGTGTCCGGCCAACGGTGGCACGCGCGGGTTGGGTTCGGTGGGCGGTGCCGCCGCCGGCGGTGGCGCAAGCCGCTCGGGTGCGGAGACCGCCCGCGCGGGCAGGCCGCGCAGGCGCCGGTGGACGTCGTCGGCGTCGGCGGGCCTGTCCGCGGGGTTCTTGGCGAGGAGTTCGAGGACGAGGTCGTCCAGGGCCGCGGGCACGTCGGGGCGCAGATCGCCGGGCCGGGTGGGGGTCCTGCGCAGGTGTGCGTTCATCATCGCGACCGGGCCGCTCGCGTCGAAGGGGACGTCGCCGGTGAGAAGTTCGTGCAGGACGCACCCGAGGGAGTACAGGTCCGAGCGGGCGTCGCCGGGGTGTTCGTCGAACCGCTCCGGCGGCATGTACGCCAGGGTGCCCATGACCTTGCTGGAGCGGTTGGTGGATTCCACGAACCGCGCGATCCCGAAGTCCAGGATCTTCACCACTCCGTCGTCGGTGAGCATCAGGTTCGCCGGCTTCAGGTCCCGGTGCACCACGTTCGACGCGTGCGCACGCGCCAGCGCCGCGGCCGTCTGCGCGGCCCACTCCACCGCCACCGCCACCGGCGGCGCACCGCTCTCGCGCAGCATCGACGCCAGATCACGGCCCCGCAGGAACTCCATGACCAGGAACAGCGACCCGTCCGCATCGTCCTTGCCGAGGTCGTGGACGGTGACCACGCCGGGGTGGTGCAACGCGCCCGCGGCACGCGCCTCCCGGAAGAACAAGGCCGTGCCCGACTCGTCGCCCGGCTCGTGGGCGAGGAGTTTGACCGCGACCCGCCGTTCGATCACGCGGTCCAAGCCCTCCCACACCTCGCCCATCCCGCCCCGACCCACGAACCGCACCAACTCGTACCGCCCCGCGAGCACCCGAACGACCACCCCGACACCCCCGTATTCCGCACCGGCCGGACACGACGACGCCCAACCTCCCACATACACCGCGGGATCGACCGGCGGCGGGGTCCGGTCCGGCACGAGTCGAAGGCCCCGCCTCACGGTCACCACACGGGGGAACGGGCCGTGCAACACGAGTGGTCCGGCGAACTGCACGGACCACGCCGGACGCACCGGCCACCCGGGCCGTCTTCGGCGATGTGTTCATCGCTCCCGGAGAGAGCGCGGCCCGGGCCCGTTCGGGCGGCCTCCTCCCTTCTCGACCGACACCGCGAACACGTCCGCCGGATTGGTGAGCAGGCCACGGCCGTTTCCACGGTCGGCGATGCCGGCGGGTGTGGTCTTTCGGTTCGAAAGGCGCGGCGGTTCCGTGGGTGCGTGGATAGCCTCTCGGCGGGGGTGGGTCGTCGTGGGCATGCGGAACGTGGTGGCTGGGGGTCTGGTCGTGGTGGGGGCCGTGGTGGCGGCTCTGGGCGGGGTGTTGGGTGGGCCGGCCGCGGAACAGGGGCATTGGCCTTGGGGTTTGGACGTGTTGCGGGCGCATCCGTGGCCGGCGCTGGGCGTGTTGATCGTGGTGGGCGCCGTGTTGCCGCTGGTGCAACGCCCGGCCGCGGACGCGGGGGATCCGCTGGCACCAGCGCTGCCGCCGGTGGAGGACTGGTGGGTGGCGCGCGCAGGGTGCGGAAGTGGTCGCGGCGGTGTGTGCGGCCGGGCGCGCCACGGTCGGCATCACGACGGGTGTGCACGGTGCCGGTGGTTTCGGGAAGACGACGTTGGCGCGGGTGGTGTGCGCGGACCGGGCGGTGCGGCGCCGAGGAAGGCCCCTGGGGCACGATTCTCCAGGTTGAACGCTTCTTCAACCGGCATGACGAGAAGCCCTCCAGCTCAGTGGACGACACGAACCTCTTCGGCTGGCGCCTGGGCCGCGTGGTGGTGGACTTCCTCGCCGCAACCGGCGCGGATCTGGACGTCGGCGAATACGACATGACGCCCAGCGACGACTGACCCCGCCTCTTCAAACTGGGCCACCGCTACGTGTCGTCGGGAGCCCCTCGACCCGCATCCCGAGACGGCACCGCATGAGTGCGCTTGGGGGAGATCACCTCCACTCTCAGAAGTGATCTCCGGCTACGAAAATCTTGCCAGGACCGCCTGAGTGGCTGCGCTGATCACCTCGGGGACGAGAAAATGAGGCGGGTGCCTCGGTCAGCCGGTTGCTCTGCGATGTCGGTGAACTCGTTTGCCAGGATGGCGATGGGGGTCAGCCCGGGGAACCACGGTTTGTCGCCATGGTGGCGTTCCTCGCCGCCGGGAGCACGCGTGTCAGATTCCGAGTCTTCCCTTGACCCCTCCGGGGCGTCCGCTCTTTCACTCGTGTGTCGGGAGTGGACCATGGTGCGGCAGGACGTGAAGGACGAGGTCATCCATCTGCGGTCTGCGGGCGTGGACCTGGGCAAGCGGTTCCTGTCGGCCTGCGCGCGGACCCCGAATCCGGCGCGGACCGGGACCTGGAGTCTGGAGACGGAGAGGTTCGGCACCACCCGGGCCGAGTTGCGGCGCCTGCTGGCGTGGCTGGTCGAACGTCGGGTCGAGGTGGTGGTCATGGAGGCCACGTCCGACTACTGGCGTGGGCTGTACTACCTGCTGCAACCGCACCTGAACCTGATGCTGGTCAACCCCGCCCATCTCAAGGGCATTCGGGGCCGTAAGACCGACCCGAGCGACGCGGCGTTCCCGGCCCGGGCCGGTGCGTCCGGGATGGTGATGGCCTCGTTCGTGCCCGAGCGCGCGGTGCGTGATCTGCGTGACCCGACCCGTCGGCGCACCGAGATCGTGCGCGCTGTGGGCTGGGAGGCCCAGCGGCTGGAGAAGGAACTCGAGGACACCGGTATGAAGCTCACCTTGGTCCTGACCGACGTGGTCGGCGTCTCGGTCCGGGCCATCCTGGAGGCGCCGATCGCGGGCGAGCGTGACCCCGAACGGCTCGCGGACCTCGCCGTCGGCAAGGCCCGTGCCAAGATTCCCGCCCTGATCGAGGCATTGGACGGGGATTTCACCGACCACCATGCCTTCATGGTCCGCCATTACCTCGACGAGATCGACCGCCTGCGATCCGCCGCCACCGCGTTCGACACGCGCATCGCCACTCTGTTGGCCGAGCGGGAGCGCGACCTGGACCTCCTGGACACCATTCCCGGGGTCGGTCGCCTCGCGGCCGAGGTGATCATCGCGGAGACCGGCGGGGACATGGCGCCGTTCGCCGCCGCCCAGCACCTCGCCTCGTGGATCGGCGTCTGCCCGAGGCAGAACGAGTCGGCCGGGGTGAGCAGATCCGGGCGCACCCGACACGGCAACGGCAACCTCAAGCGCCTGCTTGGAGTCGCAGCCATGGCCGCGATCCGCAACAAGGAGTCGTACCTGTCGGTGTTCTTCCGCCGCATCTCGGCCCGTCGGGGCGGGAAACGCGCCCTGGTCGCCGTCATGCACAAGATCGCGATTGCCATCTGGCACGTCCTGAACGACCACGCCCCCTACCGCGAACTCGGCGCCGACCACTTCGCCCGCCGCAATCCCGAACGCGCCATGCGCCGCATGATCAAGGAAGCCAACCGCCTCGGCTTCACCATCCGCTTCGATCCCATCGCAACCGCCTGACCTGTACGAGTCTTCACCATTTTCGTGTCAGAGCCAGATAGACCAGTACGCCGACCCCACCACGACCGTCGACACCTCCACCGCGCCCGGATGCGCCGCCTCCCCGGTCGGTACCCGCAGCGCCGACAGCACCCGAAGCACCCCGTCGCCCCACTCGCCGAGGTGTACTCGCCTGGTTTCGACGGCGATGAACACGCCCGTGGCACCCCGAGTCGAGCCCGCCACCCGGAGAAACGAAGGAGACGGGGCGAACGGGCACCGCTCGAAACCGGGCGGGGCCGCAGTCCGGCCACCGCGGTCCCTCCGACACGCCTCGACCGCACTCACTTGGCGCCGGTCGGCTCGACGCCGCGCTCGGGCGGAGTCGCGACTCGGGGGACCGGCGGCAGGCACGTCTTGCCGGCCGGATCCTGCGGCTCGCCGAGGGAATCGCCGACGCGGGCCGAGCCGGCTTCGACGACCGCTCCGTGCCGGCACCGGATGCGGGGAATCGAACGGCGGGTGCGACACGGAGCAGGGAGCGTTGCGTGTGCACCCCGGCGCGTAGGAGACGACCGGTCGCCGCGTGCGAGCGGGCCGGCCTGCATCGTGTCGATCCCCGACCGGTACCGGCAGCTGGCAGCGGGGAGTCGTGGCGAACCACCACGGCCGTCGGCGACGACTTCGTTCGGGTTGTGTGACCTTACGGAAACGGGGAGTCCCGACGACTGTGCGTCGTTACGATCGCGGTGAACCTCCGCTCCGTCAGGTCGACTTCGCGGAGCGCTATCGCCACGTCGATATGGAGCACCATGTCCCTCGTTTCGACACCGCATCGCCTTCGACACCCCGAGCCCCACCCCCGAGACACGGGCGGCCGGTGTGCCGGGACGACCGGTGCCCTCATGGCGTGCGCGCGCCTCGGCGGCGGGGTGGCGCGGTGAGCGAGCGCCAGTCCTCCCACATCGTCGAAGTGCCCCTGGGCAACGGCGAGGACGTCGTCCGGGTGCAGGTGACCGAGGTCGACGAGAGTCTGGTGCGGGTCGGCCGGGGCGGTCGGAGCGTGGGGCGGGCGGAGGAGACGCTCGGGCAGATGCTGGGGGTGATCCGTCCGGTGGCGAACGCCTTCGTGGATCAGTGTCGCCTGATGGCGTACCCGCCGGACGACGCCACCCTGCAGTTCGGCATGTCGCTGTCCGCGGACGCGAGGATCCTCATCGCCGGGTCGTCCGTCGCCGCGAACTTCTCCGTCGGCATGACCTGGCACCGCCGCGACGCCCAGGCACCACCCGCGAACGGCCCACAGGCAACGCAAGGGAACTGACCCGGCGCCGGGTCGCGTTCACGGGGGAGGCACACGGTGGCGAAGGACGGCGGCAGCGGAGCGCGGGAGCCGGATTCGGTGCTCGTGTCGGCGGTGGTGCGGGTCAGGGGAGCGGACGGCACGATCGGCGGCGCGGGTTTCCTCGTCGCCCCGGACCTGGTCCTCACCTGCGCCCACGTCGTCTCCGACGTACTGGACCTGCCCCGCGACGCCCCGGTGGAGATCGGGGCGGATGTCGTCGTCGACCTGCCGCTGGCCGATGGGACGGGGGTCATTCCCACGGCGACGGCCGAGGTACTGCGGTGGGTGCCGATCCGGGCGGACCAGAGCGGGGACGCGGCCCTGCTGCGCCTGCGCGACGTCCTCCCGGGCGCCGTTTCGCTGCCAATGGCCGACGCCGAGAGCGTGTGGGACCACCGGGCCCGGGTGGTCGGCTTCACCGACGACCACCCCGACGGAATCTGGCACAAGGGGACCTTCAGCGGCCCCACCGGCCGCGGCTGGGTCCAACTCTCCCGCACCACTACAGAAGCCGCGCACGTCAGACCCGGCTTCAGCGGAAGCCCCGTCTGGGACGACGACCTCGGCGCAGCGGTCGGCCTCATGGTCGCCGCCCAACCCGCCCGCGACGCCCAGCAGACGTTCGTCCTGCGCACCAGGGCCCTGCTACGCGAATTCCCCGAACTTGCCCCCGTCCTGCGCCCTGCAACTCCCTTCCGGGGCGCCACACACCCGTCGACCCCGCGAAGGCGACGAACCGCCGTGTGGTCCGGTGTGATCGCGACCGTCGTCGTGCTGGCTCTGGTCGTCCTGAGCGTCACGGACGTGATCCCGTTGCTCGACGACCACTCCGACGGGGCCCGCGGTCGGACGGGCGCCCCCGGCGGCACGGGCCCTTTGGGAGCCACCGGCCCGCCTTCCGATCTCGAGGTCGCGGACGTGAGTTTCGGGGCGGCCGACGTCCCCGGGAAAGCCGAGGACGGTTCCGCCGTGGCGCCGATGCCCAGGCAACCGCAGATCCACATCTCACTGCACAACACCAGTGCGGAGATCGCGTTCATCCGCAACGCCGTCGTCACCGTGACCTACATCGGCCGGATCGCGGACTGCCGCAACATCGGCGGCGAGGGAGTGGTCCTGCCCGGCTACAGCGTCAGGATCCCCATCGATCCCGTGCCGCCGGTGCCCTTCAGGCACACGGTCGACTTTCCCGGATGGCAGGTCGCCCCCAAGAACTTCGAGAACATCTCCTTCACCCTGGGCCCGGACACCGTCGTCGCGGGTGGCGGATGGTGGGCCTACCGGTTCACGGTCTCCCTGGAACGTGATCGAGGCAGACCCGCCCTGACTACGTCCGAGATCGCCGTGCTCTCCCCCCTCGACGACTACTCGCACGCCCTCGCCGACTTCGAAAGTTTCGCCCACGGACAAAGCAGCCCCGATCGGCGCGAGTGCGTGGCCAACGACCTGACGACCCTGCGCCATGCGGCCGCCGGAGCGACCGACGGTGCCCCCGAACTCGTCGAGCAGATACGCCGACTCGACGTCGCCTTGCGATGACGCCCTCCTCCGCAAGAGCTCCGGGTCCCGGCCTTTCCAGGGAACCGGGCCGGGGACGGGAGCCGCCATGGCAACACGAACGAAATCTGAACCGTCGCGTCGGGGCCTCGAAAACGTCGACCGGCGAATCGGTGCCGGGATGTTCGACGCCGAGCAACCGCTCGTAGTCCGCCGCAATCCGCTCCCCGCTTTCGATCGCTCCTTCGGGTGTGACCGGTCTCCCGGAACAAGACGGCCGGGTGTCGCCGAGCGGCCACCGTGTCGGGATCATCGACGCCCGGCAACCGTTCACGGTCTGCGAGGACTCGTCCATGAGCCCTGATCGCTTCCTCGGTACGGCCCATCCGGCGATACGAGGCAGCCAGGTTCGCCCGGGCGGTCATCGTGTCCGGGCGATCGATGCCGAACAGCCTTTCCCCTTTGGCCGGGGCCCCTCCACAGCCCGCGCTCCTCCGTGGATCGTCGGGTACGTGCACTACAGGGGAGGACGCCCACGGGTACGGAGTTGGCAAAGGCGGTGGCCCCGGCCGGGAGCCCGCCGCACACTGACCGACGGGAGATTCTCCGCGTTCCACGGTGGGGGCCGCATGGACGAACACGGACCGTTCCAGAGGGAAGAGCACCGTCGGCACTTCGAGGACGTCGTCGATGAGGCCGTGCGCTCTCCCGGGATCCAGGCCCGCCTGTCTCAAGACGCCGGTCACGACACGGAACGGGCCTGGGCCACCACGGAACAGGCGCGGACCTTCGCACTGGACCACGCCGCCGACATCGCCGAGGCCGCGTGGCCCGAGTACGAGATGCTGCTGCGCGCCGAGCGGGAAGCCGGCGTCACGATGCGCGAGTTGGAGAGAAGCGGCCGGATTGCTCTCGGGAGCGCACTCGTGATCCTTGCCGGAGGCGCGGCCGCGATCGCCCTGGCCACCGTGGCCGGTGTGATTGCGCTCGCCGGCGGCTCCCCCGCACCGTGGTTGCTGGCGACCGCAGCCTGCACCGCCGTGGCGTTGACGGCCGGCGTCGGCGCGGCGGCAGCGATGGTGGATCGGGCGATGCGCAACGCCCGGGAGGACGACGCGATCGGCTCCGCACTGCGCGCGCTGGACGCGTGGCACGCGGCGCTGCTGCGCCGGGGGGTCCTTCCCTGTCTCGAGAGCCGATTCGACGCGGCCGAAGCCGGTCGGCCGGGTGATGACCACACGGACACGACAACGGCCGCAGGTGTCGTGGACCCGATCGGTCGGCTGCGCCCGATGCCGCCCCCGACGCCAGGCCTCGTAGGGTACGCGGTTGTCGCCGATGGCCTGGATCGCCTGTTTCGCGCTCTGGGGCCGCCGCCCCACCCGAGCCGTGCTGCGCGACCGTCCCGGGTCCAGCGTCCGGGTGGGAGTCGACGGTGACCGGGTCGGAACCGCGGGCGGTGCCATCCTCCGCAGGAGGTCCTGTGCCGGTGGGTGCGGCAACCAGTGGAGCGGTGATCGCGGCACAGTGGGCCGGGCTTCCGCCGGAACACATGCGCATCGCGCTCAAGGCGCTCGAGCCGCAGCTGGTCCGCGACCACGAGGTCCATCTGACGCAGGCACGAGCTGCGGAGGCCCGGGATCGACGTGCGTTCCGGCTGCTGATGACGGGTCAGGTGTTCGGGTTCGTCATTGCGCTGGCAACGATGTCGGCGGCGGCGGTGGTCGGTGTGGAAGGGCATGTGTGGCTGGCCGCAGTGCTCTCCGGACCGAGCGTGATAGCCCTGGCCAAGTTGTTCGTCATCCGCCGAACGGACAACGCGGAGATTCGCGCTGCGGCGCGAGTGAGCGTAGCCGCAGCGCAGTCGGTACCGCCTTCTCCCACGGCCCCACCTGCCTGAGGGTCGTCACATGACTCACCAACGGCCGGCCCACGTTCTTTCCGACGGCCGTTGGTGGGTGGGACCCGGTGCGGCGGTGTCGGACCGGGGTCGTGGGTGCGGCGGTAGCCGCCGAGATCACCCCGGACGCGCGGGCACTCCACGCTGCGCGCGAGCGCTCCGGACACCGCATTGTCGAGCCGTTCGCTTCCCCGGCCTCCAGGGACGAGCGCGTGACCCAAACGTTCGGCGTCCTGCTTCGCTCCAACTTCGTCAGGTTGGACTCCGACGGAACGTCGCTCTTGCCGTCCGCACCCGCCCGGACCTGGCGGAACACTGTCCGGATGTCGATGCCGTACAGGGTGATGGTGCGTTCGCCCAACGGCGAACGCGCCCTCCTCGAGCGGCAATACCTCCAACCCGACCCACGCATCCGGACGCCTGGTCCGTGAAGGGCACACGCCTGGACGTCCTGGTCCTGGGTTACGAGCGCCGGCGTGTGCCGATGGCTCGCCAACCGCGACGCGGTGCCACGCCACCGCGCACATGGCGAACGAGCGCTTCGGCACCGCAGCGGCCGACGGGGCGGGTGTGGGACTGGCTGGCCCTGGCTGCAACTCTTCGCCCCTGGTGCGCCGTCCGGACGAGTTCCGCGCGCGATGTGCCCGACTACGCGCCTGACGCGCAACGGCGGTGCCGCGTACGTTTCGGGGCCGGGACTCGACGAGAGTCCCGGCCCCGAAACGTACGTGTGCCCTGGAGGAACGGGTCAGCGGCGCCGCTGTTCGAGGCGGGGGAGGTCCCAGCTCAGCGAGTGATCCGGAGGTGGATCGTCTGCCGGTCGGGGGCGATCGACAGGCGGAAGGCGTCGATGGGCGGCGAACCCTGGGCCCGCCACGCGGTCACGGCCCGCTCCGCGAGGGACCAGAGTCGGCGGGGCCCGCCCTCGCGAACCCGCCACGATCCGTCGTCCTGCGGCAGGAGCGTGGCGTGGGAGCCGTCGACGTCCAGGACGTGGTCGAGAAAGGGGCCGTCGCCGACCTGCGCGGTGACCTGCTGCGAGTTTGGCAACACCCCCTGGAGGACGAATCGGCCGACCCAGTTCCGCAGGATCTCCGGCCCGAGCTCGGTGGGCCTGCCCGAGCCTGCGGCGGCCGGGGCCGCCCCGGTGTCGAGGGCGGGCGGGGAGTGCCGGCGGGCGGGCATGAACGACACGGTGCCGGACAGGAACTCGCCGACGGCACGACCGGGCCCGGTCACCGTCACACGGGCCTGCCCGAACGCGTAGAGCCAGCCCGTGAGGTTGGCGAGGATCACCGTGCCGGGCCGGGACTGCTTCAGCCACGCGCGCGGGATCTCGCGTACCGAGCAGGTCGCGACCAGCCGATCGAACGGGGCCCGATCCGGGACCCCGTCGAGGCCGTCACCCACCACCAGGTGCGGCTCGAATCCGGCCGCTTTCAGAGCCGCGGCCGCCCGTCGCGCGGTCTCCGGATCGACCTCGATCGACGTCACGAGGTCGTCGCCCAGGCGCCGGGCCAGCAGGGCGGTGGAATATCCGGTGCCGCTGCCGATCTCCAGAACGCGATCACCGTCCTCGACACCCAGATCCTCCAACATCCCCACGACCAGGCCGGGCAGCGTCGACGACGACGACGGCGCGCCGAACACCGGACCCTCTACATCCCCGGGGGCCACCCCGCCGTCGAGCTGGGTCACCAGCGTGGCGTCCTCGTACACCCGCGCCAACGTCGCGGCGCCCCCGATCACGGGGGACCACATCGTGCCCCGCTCGGTATCGACGCGCTCGAACCACGCGGGCGCGAACACCTCCCTAGGCACCGCCTCCACCGCCGCCCGCCACGCCGGACCGCGCAGATCACCGGCCGCGGCCAGCCGGTCCGCGAGGCGCCGCCGCAACGCGACGGCGTCCGCGGCCGAGACGGGGGAGGAGGGAGCGTTCACGTCGGGGATCCGTTCTGAAGAAGGTCGGCGATCGCCGCCGAGATCGACATCCCCGTCGCCGCCTCGATCCACCCGTACTGACCCAGGGGATTGCACTCGTAGAACACGTGCTCCCCGGAGGCGGTGAGAGCGAGGTCGAGGGCTCCGTAGGACAGGCGTTGATCGCGCATGTACCGGGTGACGGCCGCCGCCACCGACTCGGGAAGATCGACCACGTCGTACCGGTGCCGGTCGTAGTCGCTGCGCCAGTCCAGCAGGCCCGAGTAGATGCGCGCGACGAACATCCGCCCACCTACGAACGTCACCCGCAGATCGGCGACGGCATCCACCCGTGCCTGGAACAGGTGGGCCGTTCCGGCAACGGCGTCGTCGATGTCGCCGGGGTCCACCGCCGTCGTCCACACCGTCAGCGGCCGGTCGTCAGGGTCTCGATAGCGCACGGTCCGCAGCACCTTGTAGACGATCGGCCCGTGCCGCTTCGCGAACGCCCGGGCCGCGTCGGGATCCGAGGTGATCAGAGTCGGCGGCACGGTCAGACCCACACGCAGGGCGGCGGCCAGACCGACCGGCTTGTACGAGGCGGCCGTCACCGCGTGCGGATGGTTCACGTGCAGACACGGCAACGCGGCCAACACACCTCCCAGGCCGTGCCGCGCCTGCGCGACGGCGAACGGGGTGTCCTGGTCGGACAAATGCGTGAACGCCGGCCCGTAGTCCGTCGCGTGCCGGTGATACACCGCGCGCACCGTGTCCAGAAGGACGCGACGACTCGTCGTCTCCAGTACGCCCGTCATTCCGCGGCCGGGGTCGAAGCAGGCGGACAGGGTCGACCCGAGCGGGAAATCCACGCCCGGGTCGATGCGCGCCACGGGCACTCCGCGTCGGCCCAGCGCCTCGATCACGGCGTCCGCGCTGCGATCGCCGAGCGGGGCACACACCAGCACCGGGCGGCACGTCCCCGCCCCGCGCGGATGCGTACTCAATCCTCGTCGGTCTTCGTCACCGGGCGGTGGTCCGGTGCCCCGCCCTGCCCCGGATCCCTGCCGTCCGAACCGCCGGTCGCCTCCATGGTGTTGGTGGCCGGCGCGGTCTTGGCGTGATCGCTCATCGTCACGATCCGCCCGTCGACGTCGCGGTAACGGGTGGTCTGGGTCACCGGATCGAGCTCGACGCCGCAGTACAGCAGATTCACCGTCGCCCCGGGGCCGTGCCCGGTCAGATGACGCAAACCCCACGGACGCGGACTGGAACGAGCACCCTCGGACATCGGGCTGCCTCCTCGATGAGGGACGAGGCGCGCCAGGACTCGGAGCGACGTTCAACGGACTACGCGTGATGTGCCCGCGGGAACAGACCCGTGCCCCGGCTGGCGCCCTCCCGGCAAGGTTTTCCACGACCACCGGCTTGACATCCGACGCCGCCCCGACGGGGCTCACAACGTGAAATGGTCCCTTCGCCGAGCGAAGTCGGCCCGCCCGGCCCGTGCCCCGCGGTGGGATTTTCCTGCTGGGGGGCAGGCACATTGCCACAGGGATGGTGCAGGGAGCCGGCCGAGCGCGGCCCGAGGTTGCCGGGCCCTTCGCTCTATGCCTTGCGTAGCCTGCGGGAGCGGGCCCCGTGCACCAGTGAAGTCGTACTATCAGGCTTCGCGGTGATCCTGATCGTCAGTGTTCTTTCGTGCCTTCGAAGACGCGCGGGCGACGAACGAGGCGTTACACGTGTTTCCATCGCCAACTCGCCTGCCCGATCACTAGATTCATCGCCGTCGTGTGTGCATCGGCGCATGATGCCGAGCGGGGGCGGAGCGAAGCCGGAGGGGCGGGATTGTGCAGTTCGAAGTGGTTGACTCGGTGCCGGTGTCGGGGGTGGCGCAGAAGGTCGCCTTCCTGGTCCCCAACGACTGGGACGACTGGTTTCGCTACGAGACGACATACGTCCTCTACGTCAGGTTCGAAGGCGAGACGCACCTGATCGGTCAGGTCAAGATCGGGCAGTTCGGCATGGGGCAGGGACTGAGCAGCGGCGTCGAACTCTCGACCGAGCCGCTTCCCGGTGGCGGCGCGCCAGCGGCACGGCGACCGCGCCTGCCGCGGTCCTTCATCCGGCTCGGTGAGGATTTCTTCTCGCTCGGGCAGGATGACAGCTACTACCTGGACCTCACCGAGTTGCTCGGGGACGACGGCCGACACGAGGTTCTGGAAGCCCTGAACGACGTGGCCCTGGACCCGGCCCGGTTCGTTCGCGCCTTGGAGGAACCCGTCACCGGCACTTCCCTGTTGCGTTCGGTGTCGCAGGCGGCGGTGGAGGGCCAGTTCCACCGTCTGGCCAACGGGCGCGCACGCCTGACGCCCTATCTCCTGCGGTACAAACCTCCCACGTCGCCGGGAGGCAAAGCAGCGAGGATCTCCCTCGACGTCGTACCCGAGTCGGACCCGCCGACGAACATCCATGTGCTCATCGGGCGCAACGGCGTCGGCAAGACACATCTGCTCAACAACATGACCCTCGCCCTGGTCGATTCCGACAGTCGACCCCAGGACGTCGGAACCTTCACTAGGGCCTGTATCGGGTTGTGATCAATCTGTGGGATTCGTCGTCAGGGCGATCGTGATCTGGTAGATCGTCTTGGTGTGACGCGAGAGCAACTGACGGACGTGGAGTGGGAGTTCATCGGGCCGTACCTGCCGATCGGTGCGTACGGCCCGTATCCCGAGCGGCTGCGGCAGCAGTTCGAGGGCGTGATCCGGAAGTTCCGGACGGGTGCGCAGTGGCGTGAGGTGCCGGAGCGGTTCGGTGCGTGGCCGACCGTGCACAACCGTTTCCGGCAGTGGCGCGACGCCGGTGTCTTCGAGGCCCTGCCGGAGGGCCTGATCGCGGAGGCCGCGAGACGGGGCGGGGTGGATCCGTCGCTGGTGAGCGTGGACTCGACCACCGTCCGGGCACACCACGACGCCGCCGGGGTGCATCTCGACCCCGACACGCTCACCGCCCTGGAGAAGGCCGCGGCAGAGGAGGAGAAGGCGCGACAAAAGGGGGCGGGCCGGAGGGACGAGACGGGAACGAAGTCGGAATCGACCCGGACCGGGAGGAACGACGACGCGTCCGGCGCCGTCACCGAATCCGGCTGAGGGCCGCCCTGCTCGGACGCTCGCGGGGCGGGCAGACCACGAAGATCCACCTCGCCTGCGACCGGAACGGCCGGCCGTTGGCGTTCGTCCCGACCCCGGGACAGGCAGCCGACAGCCCGCAGTTCGTCCCCGTCCTCGGGAGGATACGGGTCCGCGGGCCCGTCGGGCGCCCCCGCACCCGGCCTGACGCGGTCGCCGGGGACAAGGCCTACTCCTCCCGCGGCAACCGCGCCCACCTGTGGAAACGCCGGATCAAGGCGGTCATCCCGGAAAAGGACGACCAGGCCGCCAACCGCAAGAGGAAGGGCAGTGGCGGCGGCAGGCCCGTCCGCCACGACGCCGACCTCTACAAGGAACGGAACACGGTCGAGTGCCTGATCAACAAGCTGAAGGCATGGAGAGGCATCGCGACCCGCTATGACAAAACCCCCGAGAGCTACCTCGCCGGCCTCCACCTTCGCGCCGCAATGATCTGGCTCAAGGACCTCAGCCGGAGCACCTGTTGATCTCAACTGGATACGCGGCCTAGTGCCGCGTCCGGCAACGTTCACCCCGTCGCGGCGCCCGGCACGGCCTCTCGCCGCACCGCCGAAACGGCCGAGTACGACGGGTACGAGGCTCGTTCCGGCGGCACGCCGAGGCACCGCACCGGACACCGCGACGGGGCAAACGTTGCCGGACGCGGCACTGGAAGCCCCGGAACGTGAGCGTCAAGGCACTGTGTCGAATCCAACCGGCAGGCACGTGCCACTCGTCCACCCTGCGGCGACATCGACCGGTACTTCGCAGCTACTCCCCGTAGTGTTTCCAGAGATGGGCCGCGCCCACACCCGAACGCTTGGGGACGACTCGCTTCCGCAGGTCGTTCCACGGCAACCCCGGGGCGAGTACTCGGGTTTCGGCGCTCTCGGTGCCGACGGATCGCCTCATGCTCACGAGGGCGCCGCGCTGGTTCAGGGCGACGTGGGGGCGTGGCGCTGCCACGCGACGGGCCAGTGCGCCGGGTGCCACTCCTCGCCCTCGTCCAGGGCGTTGAGCCTCACGCGGCGCCCGGCGGCCAGGCCGCCCCGCCGGTCCTGGGCCCGCCGGTTCTCCAACCACTTCCCGATCGGGTATCCGTCGACCACGGCATCGATCGGCGCGGCAAGTGTGGCGTGCCTGCGCGCGAATGCACGCGCCATGGCCAACCCTGCGTCGGCATCGTCGCCGCCGAGGCATCGGCCGCGGTGTCGACCGTCCCGACGCAGTCGGCCCCAATGCGAACTACTGTTCGCGCTGTGCCTGGTTGAGCCGGTCCCACCCCGATCGCTGCCGGGCGACCCACCACCCGATCCCGCTCCCACGGGCGGCGACGTCCAGGCCGACGTCGTCCAGCCGGGCCCCGTCGCCCCTCTCGGTCAGGACGAGGGCGATGTCGCGGTGCCGTTGGTCAGTGCCGCTCGGACGATGCGGATGGCCTCGGTTGCGTCGATGCCGGTACCGGCGATGACGGCGGCGTACTCGGCGGCGGCGCGGCGTGCCCGTTCGCGTCCCTCCTCGCCGGCCGCGGCCACGAACGAGCCGGCCGCTCTGCGGGTCTCGATCAGCCCTGCCTCCTCCAACTCCCGGTAGGCCCGGCCGACGGTGTTGGCGGCCAGGCCGAGGTCCGCGGCCAGGCGACGGATGGTCGGCAGCCGGGTGCCCACGGCTAGCGTGTGGTCCCGGATCTGCCGGGCGAGCTGCGCGCGGAGCTGCTCGAACGGCGGGACGGGCGAGGCCGACTCGATGACGATCACCGGTTCACCGGCCGCTCGTGCCGTGCCGCGCCACCGTGCTGCTCCGCGCGGTCCGCACGGTGATCAGGGCGAGCGTGACGGCGCCCAGGAGGACGAAGACGAGCCAGGCGGCGTTCCACCAGCCGAGCGCGGTGTCGAACACCGACGCAACCGGCAGGCACCACACCACGGTGGGCGTGGCAACCTCGCGGGCGTCCTCGACCCGCATGATGACGTCGGCGGTCAGCGAGACCTCGTCGTCGGCCACGACCGGGTGCGTCAGAATATGGCGCAACTGCACGACCATGCCGACCGCGACCCCGCACAGGGCGATGAGCAGGACGAGAGCCGCGTAGCGCGCGGTGGAGTCCCGCACGGTAAGGGCGGCGATCGCCAACGCCGTCGCGCCCGCGAACGTGGCAACCGCACACGCGGCACGCGGCACGCCGAGAACGGTGCGCCAGCCGAGCCGGACCGGGTGGGCGACCCGTCGCGGCAACGTCGCGCCGGCCCGTAGATCGACCCGCCGTACCCACCTGTCCAGCAGCGACTGGGCCAGCACCAGAGCGGCCACCGTCGCCGTCAGGACCGGCAACGACCAGTGCCGGTAGGGCCCGGACCCGTCATCCGCGGCGTCGGCGGGCCGGTCGGTGACGTAGAGGAGGGCGACCACCATGACGAACATGGCCAGCAGGACGTGAGCGGCCAGACGGGTACCTCGCCGTGCCGCCAGACGCGCGGCCAGCAAAGGTGTCGGTCGGACGTCGGCCAGGCCGTGCCCGGCCAGCCACACGCCGGCCCGCTCGAGATCCGCCGGGCGCATCGACCGGGCACCATCGGGAGTCGTTCCTTTCGACATGACGCCCCCTTGTCTCATGTCTTGCCTCAATAGGATGCGTCAAGGATTGCGACAAGTCAATGGCGAGGTGGTCGGCGGCGGCGTCCTCCTTCGCCTATCGATCCGAGTCCGCCCGTTTCCTGGGCGCCCCCCCGGATTGTCGACTTCCGGCTCCGCGCGAAAGGCCACCGGCCACGCGTTCGGCGTCACGCGCGGCATCGCCCTGAGGGTGTACCTCACGGCGCTTCTCGTGGCGCGATCGCGCCGCTCACCGGGCGAGCGGCCGGGCAACGGCCTTCCTCGCGAAAGCGTGGTCGGCCACACCGTCGAAAGAGCCGAATCCGCGGACAGGGCAAGGGAGTTCGTCGCCGAGACGATAACTCGCAACGGTCTCGTCCCCGAGATCGTCCACGCCGACCGCGGAACGTCGATGACCTCGAGGAAGGTCTCCCAACTCCTGCTCGACCTCGGGATCGCCCGGAGCCCTCCCCGGCCGAGGGTCCCCAACGACAACCCCTACAGCGAGGCGCACTACCGTCAAGTACACGGGAGACTTTCCCGCCTCCTTCGACTCGCTCGCGCACGCCCGCGAGTTGTTTCGAGGCGCTCATCGCCCACTACAACCACGAGCACCGACACTCCGGGATCGGCTACCACACACCCGCTTCCGTGCACTTCGGCACCGCCGATCAGGTCCGCGACCAGCGAGCCGTGACCCCGCCCGACGCGTATGCCGCCCACCCCGAACGCTTCGGACGACGCCCCACACCACCCGAGATCCCCACCACCGCATGGATCAACGACCCCGCTGTCGGCGTACCAATGAATGCGACTCTGGCAAGATTTTCGTAGCCGGAGATCATCCCGAGATGATGGTCTGCCGGGTCGGCGGCGGGAAACCTCTGACTATGTTCTATCGAACTGTCGCAATTGATACCGAACTTGGCCGACGTCCTGGTGACCTCGACCGATCTCACGGGCCCCGTGATCGGGATCCGGGCTCGCACGAACTCCCGTGCCGCAGCGACGTGTACGGGGTGTGGTGTGCCGAGCGAGTGGAGCCACAGTCGCTACGTGCGTCACCTTGCAGATACCGCGGTCGGGGGTCGGCCGGTGCGGATCGACCTGAGTGTGCGCCGTCTGTACTGCGAGAATCCGTCCTGCCCGAAGGTGACCTTCGCCGAACAGGTGCCGGGGTGGACCGAGCGCTGCCAACGACGCACTCCGCTGCTGCAGCGCGTGGTCGAGGAGGTCGGCATCCTCCTGGCGGGCCGCGGCGGGGCCGGATGCTGCGGGTCGTCGACGTCGCGCTCTCGCGAAGTACCGTGCTCGCCCAGCTGATGCGCATGCCGCTCCCCCCGCTCGTCACACCCCGCGTCCTGGAGGTGGACGACTTCGCGCTGTACTGGACACCTACGGCACCCTCCTGGTGGACGCCACCACCCGGCTCCCGCTCACCCTCCGGGAAGGCCGGGAAGCCGAACAGCTCGGCCGATGGTTGCGTGGGCACCCCGGCGTCGAGATCGCCTGCCGCGACGGGTCACTCGCCTACCGGCAAGGCAGCGCCGCGGGCGCTCCCGACGCCCTCCAGGTCAGCGACCGTTTTCATATCCGGCAGGGCCTGTCCCGGCGCGTGAGGGATGTCGCCTCCGCCCACTGCGGCTGCCTGCCCGCCGCGCTGCCGGAACCCGAGGACACCGCCCCGGAACCCGACGGGGCGGCAACCACGGTGGACACACGCGCCGGCCGCCACGCACGGCGGCTGTTCGAAGCCGTGCACGCGGCCACCGACACCGGTCGCTCCCACAGCAGTGTGGCCCGCGAACTCGGCCCGGACCGCCGCACGGTGCGCAAGTACGCCCGCGCCCGCACCCGGCAGGACGTCGTGCGCCGGCCGCCCCGCCGACCGTCCACACCTGATCCGTACCTCGACTACCTCCAACAACGCTGGGACGAGGGCGAGCACAGCGCCACCGCCCTTCATCAGGAGCTCTCGGTCAAGGGCTACACGGGCCACTACCAGCGCGTGAAGATGGCGGTCGCGCCCCTGCGGCGCGGACTGCCCCTGGACGAGCCGCGCGAACGACCGCCCTCCCCACGCGAGGCCGCACGCCGGATCGTCACCGCTCCCCACCGGCCCCCCGCACACCGCCGAGCGCCTGCACCGCTGCCCGGAACTCCACCGCACCCACGACCTGGTCCGGCAGTTCGCCGCCATGCTCGACACCCACGACGCCACACCACTGCTGGCCTGGCTCAACCGACTCACCGCCAGTGGACTGGCACCTCTCGTCGGGCTTGCGGCAGCCCCGCGCGAGGACCGGGACGCGGTCGTCCAGGGGATCACGACCCCCGACAACTCCGGCGTCAACGAAGGCCGCATCACCGACGTGAAACTTCAGAAGCGCATCATGGCGGGACGCGCCGGCGTTCCCCTCCTTCGCCACCGCGTCGTCCTGATCGCCCACCTACGCCGCAGATATCCGGATCGGCAGACCACGATCTCGGGATGATCTCCGGCTACGAAAATCTTGCCAGAGCCACTTTGAGTTGTACGCCGACAGCAACCACCGCCACCGCGGTTAACAGACAAGACCCGGCAGATTGGCGCGCGCAGCCTCACATCCTGGATCTCAGCACGTCGATCTCACAGCCCGGCGCGGACGGGTCGAAGCCGTGCTCGATCAGCCAGCGAACTGCCAGCAGGCTTCGCAAAGACCACCACGCGTGGATCACGTCGCGGTCGATGTCGGTGCCGTAGCCGGCGATGATGTCGTCGATGTGCTCCTCGTGTCCGAGCGTGAAGGTGGCGAGGTCGTACAGGGCATCACCCTGGCCCGCCTCGGACCAGTCGATGATGCCGGTGACCTCGTCGCCGTCGACGAAGACGTGCGCGATCTGTAGGTCGCCGTGTGTGAACGCCGGAGTCCACGGCCGGAGCGCGGCCTCGGCGACCTGGCGGTTGGGGGTGACCAGGTCGGCGGGCAGGAGGCCGTTCGTTACGAGCAACTCGCACTCGTCGTCGAGTTCCGCCGCCAGCGCGACGATGCTCCGCCCGGCCCGGCCCGGCAGCGGCGCGTCGTGCAGCTTCCGGATGGCGGCCCACGCCGCCGGCGACCCGGTTGACGGCCCGCCGAGGCGCCCGAGCGTCGTCCCCGGGAGTGCAGCGATCGCGAGCACGGGCGGCTTGCGCCACAGGACCTCCGGGGTCGGGACCGGGGCGAGCGACATTGCCTCGATCTCGACGTCGATGCGCGCCTGATCGGCGTCCACCTTCAAGAACACGTCACCGACGCGCAGAGTCGCGCGCTCGGAATGGGCGACGACGACTTTGACCTCATCCATGGACGGCAGTATCCCGGGGATGACCGCCGACATCGCCAGGATTATCGCGTGCGATTACGCGGCTGACCACGTCTCGCTATCGGCAGCCTCAGACACGACACCGACCCGGTCCCACCACTTTTGTTAGGAGTCCAAGAGTCACCAGGCGCCAAGGAAACCTGCACTACTGAGGTTTCCGAATCCGATTGACGGTGTGTCATATGTGGGCATACACGCTGTATGAGGGTCTCGGGGATGACTCCGGCGGAACGGGAGAGCCGGGAGAAGTTGCGGTTGCGGGCGGCTGGTTGGTTGGTTCGCCGAGGGTGTGTCGCAGGCCGAGGTGGCCCGCCGTGTGGGGGTGTCCCCGCAGGCGGTGTCGACGTGGCATCGAGGATGGGTGGAGGGCGGAGACGACGCCCTGCGGTCGGCCGGTCCGCTCGGTGCCCGGCGGCGGGTGTCGGACCGGGAGTTCGCCGAGGTGGCGGCGGTGCTCGAAGCAGGTCCGGAGGCGTCCGGTTTCACCGGGCAGGTCTGGACGCTCGCGCGGGTCGGGCGGGTGATCACGCAGGTCACCGGGGTGGTCTACGCGTCGCCGTCGAGTGTGTGGCGGCTGTTGAAGGCGCACGGTTGGTCGCGGCAGCGGCCCGCCCGCCGCGCGTTGGAACGGGACGACGAGGCGGTGACGACCTGGAGGAGCACGGTGTGGCCCCGGGTAGAACCACCGCGGGACGGACCGGTGCGGTGATCGTGTTCTCGGACGAGTCGGCGCTGTCGCTGCTGCCCCCGGTCCGCGCGACGTGGGCCCCGCGGGGCCGCACCCCCACGGTGCGCGTGCGGATGGGAAAACGGCCGAAGACCTCGCTGGTCGGCTGGTGCTGCCACCCGCCCGACGGACCGCCCAGGTTCCTCTACCGCATGGTGCCCGGCTCGGTGAACGATCGAGAGCCGATCCGCCAACTGCCGCAGATTCACAGGACGTTCGACCGACCGCTCATACTGATATGGGACAACCTGGGCAGTCATCGCAGTCGCCGGATGCGGGCCTTCATGGAGCGAGTCGACTGGCTGAGCCTGGTCTTCCTGCCTCCGTACGCCCCCGACCTCAATCCGGTCGAAGGCAGCTGGGCACATCTGAAGAACGGACCCCTTGCCAACCTCGGAGCACGTACCCTCGACGAGTTGGTCACCGTCGCCCGCCGAGGCCTGCGGGACATCCAACACCGCCCCGCCCTCCTCAACGGCTTCCTCGCAGCAACTGACCTGACGTGGTGAAACCAATATCAACCCGATCCGCAAAGCTCAGTAAGACCTGTGGAACTCGCAGCGGGGGCAGCGGGATTGCCGCCGGGATGCGCAGCGCGGTGCACCGCGACAGCCCCGCTCCGAGCGCCTTCGGCGTCCGTGCGCCTGCACGGCCTGCGAGTTCCCGCACCACGGTACGGACTTGGGTGAGCAGCCGCACTGTCCGCCGCTGGTAGCGCTCCAGCACGCCGGGGATCTGCTCACGGAATGTGATGCGGAGGCAGGCCGATGTGGGGCAGACAAGGCGGCGGAACCGAGCGACTGTGACCACCCGCCCGCCGTCGATGGGCACATCGGTCACCGTGCGTTCATGGAAGGCGTGCATCCGACCGGTCCGACCGCCGCAATCCGGGCAATCCACCGGACCGCCAGGCGTCCGGGCCCGCACTCGGATGACCTCGCCCCTGTCCGCAACCTCCTCGACCAACAGCGACGCAAGACCCGAAAAGACCACGCCCGCAAGCTCATTCGCACTCGACACCCGAACACGATCACGGACTCACGCTCCGTTACCACCGAATGTGAGGCAGACCCGTTCGATTTACAGACCCTCGGTCTCTATCCGAGGGCGGGTATTCCGGATGTATTCGGGGGAATCAGGCGAAACTGCATACAGGGCAGGGGTGGGTGACTATCGTTGGCCGGGGTGCTCGTCAGCGTGAACAGTTGGCGATGGCGGAAGCAGATGTGACTTCCGGGGGGTGGGTCCCGTGGGGTGGCGCACGGATGGCTCGGCGCGCGGGAGGACTGCGGTGCGGCGTCGGGTGTTGAGTATCGCGATCCCGGATTTCGCCGATGGCGGGTTCGCCCCCCTGCGTTTCGCGGACGATCGTCGGCAGGCAGTGATCGCGGCCTTCGCGGGTCACGGTTACGAGGTCGTGGAGGTTCCTCCGGTGGCGAACCTCACTGCTCGGCGGATCGGTGACTTGGTGGAGTCGGCGCTGGAGGAGTCGACGGCGGAGGACTTGCTGGTTGTGCATGTGCTCAGCCACGGGACTTCGCGCAGCAGGTCGGTTCAGGTGGTTGGTTCGGACGGACGGTCCACGTCCCGAAGCGACCTCAACAGTTGGATGACCGATGCGAGTGGGGCGGGCCGGGCGGAGGACAGGAGCGAAGGCGACGCCGGGGGGCTTCGGGTGCCCTTGACGTTGTTTCTGGTCGATGTGTGCGGGGCGGGGCAGGCCACGCGGCTCGACTGGCAGAACGATATCGACGACGAGCAGCGGCGGGCCTGGGCATTGGCGGGATGTCAGCCGGACCAGCCCGCATTCAACGGATGGTTCAGCGAGGCGACGGCCGCCGTGGTGCGACGAATTGCGGCGGGTGACTTCGATGTTCACCCCTCGCACAGGTTCGTGCCGTTGTCGTTGGTGGCACAAGCCATTCGTAGGGAGACGCGCCGACTGTGCCGTGACGGCTATGTGCAACTGGTGGTGGGGACGCCGGTCGATCCGGCAGCCGACATCGACTTTCCGTTCTTCGACAACCCGGCCTACGTGAGCGGCGCCGCGATGCGACGTCACGGTTGGGAGTCGCTCGCTTCCGATCTCCGGCGATTCTTCGAGGAGGTCGACGAGCTTGTCGATCCCTGGCACTTCTATCAGCGGGCGTCCGGGCGGGGTCCGTCGGAGCGGATCGTGGCGGGATGCTTTCGGGGGCGGGAGCGGGAACTCAAGTCGTTGGGGGAGTGGCTCGACGGGCTGGAGTCCGGGCGACTTCGGGTCGTCACGGGAAGTCCCGGCAGCGGGAAGTCGGCCCTTCTCGGGATGCTGGTATGTGCCGCGCAGCCACTCCTGCACGATCGGACGGAGCATCTGTGGTCGCACCGCCGCGACGAGGTTCCCAGTGTCAACCCGCAGCTCGCCGCGTTGCACCTGCGGGAACAGGGAACCGAGGCGGCCTTGACGTCGCTGGTGCGGCAACTCGGGCTGTCGGGGACGGCCGTGCACTGGACGGTTGAGGCGATTGCGGATGCCTTGGCGCACCGTGCAGAGCCGACGGTGGTGATCATCGATGCGTTGGACGAGGCGGTTGATCCGCACCAGGTGCTGGGACGCTTGGTTCGACCCTTGCTGGAGCGGGACTTGGAGGATGGGCGACCGGCGTGCCGAATGTTGATCGCAACCCGGAACTGGGACATGTTCGAACCACTGTTCCGAACGGCGCGGGAACTCGGTGGATTGGTCGACCTCGACGACACCCCGATGGAGGAATTGCGGGTCGCGTTGCGGCGCTACGTCGCCGATCTGGTGGCGGCGATTCCGGAGGGTCGGGACCTGGCGCATCGCCCGGCGCGGGATGCCCTGGCCCTATCGGTGGCCGCGACGCTCACCCGTGAGCGGCCCGAGGCGGGGCAGCGATGGGGGGAGTTCCTGGTTGCGGGATTGTTCGTAAATCGGCTGCTCGACGCGCCCTTCGGGACTGACGCGGGTCTCGCAGCGGTGATCGGCAGTCGGATTCCGCGCACGCTTCCCGGGATTCTGGAGCTGGATCTGCGCGCGAATCAGAATCGGTGGTTGGAGCCGGTG
The DNA here is from genome assembly GCF_053618075.1 of Embleya sp. NPDC055664. Lineage (NCBI taxonomy): Bacteria > Bacillati > Actinomycetota > Actinomycetes > Kitasatosporales > Streptomycetaceae > Embleya > Embleya sp. NPDC055664. The sequence continues at coordinate 111,717 of NZ_JBSHGZ010000023.1, read as the reverse complement.
CTGGGGGCCCTCGCGTTCGCCCGGGGACAGGGCATTCCACGCGCGATGTTGCGGGTGATGGCTTCGGTCTTCGTGGTGGACGGTGCGGGGCCCACCGAAGCGGACGAACCCGATGAGGCGGAGTTGACGGCTGTTCTGGAGCAGGTGAGATTCTACCTGAGGCGCGCGGTCGACTCGGACGGGAGCACTCTGTATCGCTTGTTCCATCAGGCGCTGGTCGACCACCTGCGGGCGTTGCACGGAGGTGACGGAGGCGCCGTGGAAGGGCGGATACTGGAACGGCTGCTGGGGAGTGTGGGCACCACGGCGGACGGGGCTCCCTATTGGGACGAGGCGGCGCCATATGTCCTGCGTAACGGGCTTGATCACGCGGTGGCCTGCGGACGGGTGGGGGAACTGCTTGGGGACGTCGAGTTTCTGGTGCACGCGGATGTGGACAGCGTGTTGGCGATTGGGGATGAGGCGGGCCCGGGCGACGGGTTGATGACGGTCTATCGAGCGTCGGTGGGGCGTCATCAGCGGGTCGGGGCGAACGACCGGCGGATGATCCTCACGGTCGACGCGGCGCGGCACGGACGACGAGACCTCGTAGTCCGGCTCTGCCGGCCTCCCGGGCAGCCGCCGTTGGGGTGGTGTCCGCGCTGGGTCACCGGGGCACCCGCGCGTTCGCTGCCAGCGGACGTCCCCGATCGGTTGCAGGACCGCATCGAGGCGATCGCGTGCACCGAGGTGGACGGGAGACCGGTCGCGGTGACGGGCGGCAACTCCGGTTGGATCGACGTCTGGGACTTGGGCGCGCGGAGGCGGACGGCGCGAGCCGAGACGCCGAGCGGTGTGGTGCGCGCCGTCGCGTGCGGATGGGTCGACGGGCGCGCGGTGGCGGTGACCGGAGAACGTACCGGATTTCTCCGTGTCTGGGAGTTGAGCGGCGACGGCATGGCTCCGGCGGGGGTGCTCGCGTCGGATGTCGGTACGGTGTGCTCCATTGCACGTGTGGCGGTCAGAGACCGCACCGTGATTGTGGCCTGTACCGCCGAGGGGCAGGTACGGCAGTGGGACCTGGCGAGCGGCGCGGAGGGGTCCGCATTCCCGGGGCACACGGGTGCGGTGTGGGCGATCGCTGGCCTGCCCACGGACGAGGATCCGCTATTGCTCACCGGGGGATACGACGGTACGGCACGGGTGTGGGATCCGACAGGCGGGACCGAACTCGACGGGCTGCCGAGGCACGCATGCGGTGTGTCGGCGGTGGCGGCTTACTGCACGCCGGGCCGGGCGGTGACCGGGGGGAGTGATGGGCGGCTTCGTCTGTTCGATCTGCGGGATCGGCGCGAACTGGCGTGCGTGGACTGTGGAACCGACTTGGTGTCGGCGGTGGCGAGCACCAGGGTGGGAGGGGAGCCGGTGGTGGTGGCCGGGGGCAGTGACGGCGTCCTCGCCGTCTGGGACCTCGCGCGAGGAATGCGTCGGTGGGACCTCGCGGGACACCGGGGCGGAGTCCGAGCCGTCGCATGCACCCGATTGGATGGGCGACCTGCAGCGGTATCCGCTGGCAACGACGGGATCCTGCGGGTATGGGATCTGGAAACCGGTGCACGGTGGGCTGAACTGGGCTCCGCTGTCCCGGTCCGGCCCCGGTCGCGCCGGACGGGCAGTGCGCGAGTTGGGCACTGGGAAGCGGTGCGGGCAGTGGCCACGTCGTCGGACGGCTCGGTTGCCGTAAGCGCGGGCACGGACAGGACCGTACGGATCTGGGATCTGGCTACAGGACGGCAACACGCCGCCTTTCGACGAGACGTCGACTGCGTGCGTGCCGTGGCGTGTGCGCGGGTCGACGGGCGGTTGACGATCGTGTCCGGGGGCAGTGACGGGAGCGTCCTCGCGCACGGGGCCGCCGCCGGGTCGGCGGGAACCGTGCTCGGCCGGCACACGGCCTCGGTACGGGCAGTTGCGTGTGCCCTGATCGATGGTCGAGCGCGGGCGGTGACCGGGGGCAGCGACGGCACGCTCCGCCTCTGGGACCTCACGGCCCGGATGCCCGAGGTGGTTGTGGACATGCCCGACGGCGCCGACGTATGGGCGGTGGCATGCGGGGAGGCGCGCGGACGTTCGGTGGTGGCCGCGTCCACGGCGGACGCGGCGGTACGCGTCTGGGATCCCGTCGAACGGGCCGTATGTCTCGACCTCGGAGCATCGGCGGGGACCGTGTGGGGCCTCGCCTGCACAACAGTGCAAGGACGGTCGGTCCTGGTCACCGCAGGCTTCGACGGTGTGGTTGGGGTCTGGGATCTGAACTCGGGCGAGCGGCTCGGTGCTCTGCTCGGGCATACGAACTCCGTCGACACGGTGGCCTGCGCGACTGTCCACGGCCAACCCTGGGCCGTCACCGGAAGCAGTGACGGGACAGCGCGAGTCTGGGACCTGGCCGCCGCCGCGTGCCTGGGCACCGTGGCGTTGCCTGCCCCGGCGACCACGGTGGCGTTGGGGTCCGGAGGCGAACTGGTGGTCGGATTCGACTGGGAGGTGGCGGTGTTGGAACGTCTAGGAGACTCCGGGGCGGGCGAGAGCGGATGACCGTGATCCTGGGTGTCCACGGAGTCGGCAATCACCAGGCCAAGTTGAGCGCCGACCAGGCGAGTACACGACTGGGGGAGCGGTGGACGACGGCGCTGCGCGCTGGATTGGGACCGGACGGGCCCTCGTTCGACCTGCGGGTCGCCTACTACGCCCCATTCCTGCATACCGTGACGGCGCAGAACGGGGGCGACGATCCGGACCGAATACTTCCCCCACACACCCGCGCGATGATACGGGCCTGGGCCGACCAGGTGGCACCGATGTCGGCAGGGGTTGCACAAGGGCGGCTCACCGTTCCGCTGCGCGCCGCAGTCGATCGGATCGCCCGGAAGAACGGCCGCAGCACGGATCTGCTGCGCCGGTTCGTGATCACCTTCTTTCGCGAGGTTGATGCCTACCTGACCGACGATGGCGACAGGGCAGGGGAGATCCGGCTGCGGACGCGGGCGCATGTGGCCGAGCGGATCATCGAACTCCGGCCGCGCGTCGTGGTCGCCCACTCGCTGGGATCGGTCGTCGCGTACGAGGCGTTGTGGACGGCTCCCCAGGTAGAGATCGACCTCTTCCTCACACTGGGTTCACCGCTGGCCATGCCGACGGTCGTCTACCCCCGGCTTCGACCCGACCCGGGAGGCTTCGGTGCCCGGCCACCCGGCGTCCGGCAGTGGATCAACGTGGCCGACGTCGGGGACCTCGTCGCAGTTCCGCGCGGCTTCGCCCGGCACTTCGACGTGCACCGTGACTTGGTCGACTCGATCGGCCGGGTCGACTTCCATACATCCGGCAACTACCTGTCCGCCAGGGCCACCTCCACCGTGCTGACCGCCCTGTTGGGTCCGTGACGACAGCAGCGAGGCGCGGCGGTGACCTGTTCGTCTGGAGGAACAGTCATGCTCACGGGCATCTTTCGGAACGCCTTGTCGGCAGTCGACCCGGCGTCCCTATGGCAGGAACAGGCATACCTCGACGGCCATCTGGCCCCGCTCACCGCCGTGGACGCGGCAACCGTCGGCACTCCGGACAGCAGGCCGGTGGTCACCGGCGGGTACGACGGCCATGTCATCGGCTGGGCCCCCGATCTCAGGACCGTGCGTTGGTGGTGCCGCTTACCGGACCTGGTGAACGCGGTCGCCCTGTGCCCGGACGGGAAGCGGGTGGCGGTGGCGGTGGCTGACGGATACGCCTACGTCCTGGCCACGACCGACGGAATGATTCTGGAACGACTCGGCCCGCATCGGGACGACGTCAACGACGTGTCCTGGTCACCGGCGCACGTCGGTACGCTGGTGACAGCTTGCGACGCTGGGGACCCGGACGTGTACGTCTGGCGGCTCGGCCCCGACGGCCCGAAGGCCGTACGGGTTTCCGGACACCGGCACGGAGTCTTCGCGATCGGACACGCCCGATCCGGTACAGCCGTGGCGACCGCGTCCGAGGACGGAACGGTGCGCGTCTGGCGCTCCGACGACGCGCAGACCCTCGCGGTTCTGTCGCACCCCGGAGACGTCGAAACCGTGGCCTGGTCCCCGAACGACCGTTGGCTGGCCACGGGGTGTGACGACGGAATCCTGCGCCTGTGGTCCACGGAAACCTGGCGGGTGGCGCGTGTGCTGAACGACGCCCGCGCGGCCGTCCGAAGGGTCGGATTCTCGCCCGCCGGCGGCACCGTATTCGGCGCCTCGTACGACGGAACAATCCGACTGTACGAGGTCGCTTCCGGGAACCTGCGAGGAGAATGCCGAGGGCACCTGCAGTGGGAACGAGCCTGCGTCATGATTGACGAGGAAACGCTGCTGGTCGGCTCGTTCGGCGGTCGCCTCGCCCGACGCGAGGTTTCTCGTCGGACTGACTCGACATCCCCCCGCCGGGAGGCGCCCGACGACCCGCCGCCGCCCGGAACGCGCGGTATCAACACCCTTGTCGCCGGAGACGACGGCGAGATCGTCGTAGGCACCGACTGCGGCCTCGTCACCCGCGTCGGCACCGCCGTTGCCCCCCTGTACCGGACCACGACCCTGATCTGCGCGGTACGCCGAAACGAGGTGCTCGGCCTGGTGGCCGTCGGAGACTACCTGGGACGGCTGGCGGTGTCCCAAGCCGGCGAGCCGGCAGAGGTGATTGCATCCGCGCCCGGAGGCCCGTTGAACGCGGTGGAGTTCCTCCCGGACGGCACCGTCGTCAGCGGCGGCTACGACGGCGTCCTGCGCCGATGGTCCCCCAACGGGATCGAACTCGACCGGGTGCGCGCCCACAAGGGACCGATCAAGGCGCTCGCGTGGTGCTCGGCGGCGAGAGTGCTGGTGTGCGGTTCCGCAGACGACACGCTGAGTGCCTGGCAAGTCGACTACGGCTGGAAGGAGGCGGACCGGTACGCGGATTCGGACCTGACTCTGGTCAACTCCGTCTCCAGTCCCGATGAACGGCCCTGGGTGGCCACTGGATCGCGGGACGGCGCCGTCCGGCTCTGGCACCCCGGTACCGGAGAGCGACCCCTGCGACTTCCCACCGTGCACGCCAAGTCGGTGAAGACCGTGGCGGCGTCGGCGGACGGCCGGCTGGTGGTTAGCGGGAGCTACGACGGCACCGTGTGCTGCTGGTATCTCGACGAGACCGAGGCCTTGTCAGGCTGGCGCAGGCTTTTCCTGCACGGCAAACCCGGAGTCTCCTGCGTGGCGGTGACCCGTGATCGCATCATCACGGCGGGATGGGCTGGGGACATCGCCTCCTGGACCCGCGAAGGACGTCTGATCGGACATCAGGTCTTCGTAGACACGGCGACGGTTACGCGGTGAACGACCACCGCACGACCGGCGCGGAAGCAGCCTTGGTCGACCTCCTAAGCACCGCCTCCGCGCCTGCACTCGCCTCATTCGCAGGTGGCTTGACCGCATTTCTGGCCGACCTCGATGCCCTCGAACCTGCCGCCCCGGACGGTGCTCACGACGACCTGCGGCGCATGTCCGCCCTCACGACCCCGCTGCTTCGCGGACCACGAGCGACCGGCGGTGACGTCCGCATCGGGACGGATCCCGACCACGACTACCGGGGATGGCACCGGCTCGCCCGCTCGGTCTGGTTCAACTGGGCAGAGGACGACCGCGATTGGGCAGCCGACGCGAGCCCGCCACGCTTGTGGGCGGCAGCCCAGATCTTCGCCCGCTCGGACGTCGGGGCACGGCTTCGGATCGCCGAAGTCGGTACCGGGGTGGGACGTCTCGGACACGACCTGCTGATCCACCGACCCCGCGCCAGGGTCTGGTTCGGCGACAACTCGCTGGAATCCCTGGCCCTGGCCGCGCTGTTGCATGCCGGCGGAAGCCTGACACTGCCGCGGCGGACCTCGTTCGATGACTCCGACAGCGGGGTGACCTGGTTCACCTGCCGTCCCCAGCCGAGCGCGATGCCCTCCCACCGGGCGCGCTACGCCCACAGGAGCCTGCCACCGGACGGGGACCACGACTTCGTCGTCGCGCTGAACTCGGTCAGCCTGTTCGACGAACCCCTGTGGACCGTGCGGGAACTCGTCCGCGTGCTGCGCCCCGGCGGCTACCTGATCCTGGCCGACCTCTTCTGCTGGCGGGTGGAGACGCCGCCTGCCCGTCGGGTGCGCGGAATGGACACGGTTGCCGAGGTCCTGCGAGCGGAGGGCTGTCGCATCGAGGATCGGATACGAGGGATCCCCTACCGAGAAAACTGGGGCTTCGAACGGTTCTACGACTGGAGGACACATGCACTCGTGGCGCGCCGCACGGCATGAACCCGTTTCGTCGCACTGCGGGGACACAGCGGTGGAACATCGGTCGCCCGGCGTGGTGGGATACTTGGCAGTCCTGCATCGCCTCCGCGTGGACACCATTCCGCGCGGCGACGGGGTCGGCCGCTCCGCGCGGACGATGCGTACGACATTGACCTGTGACGCGCCCCTGGTCGCCCTGCACCTGAGCGAACAGGGCATTCCGCCGATCTGCGTGCTCTCCCACCCCGGCCGCCGGGCCGCCGACCGGGCCGCGACCGCCCTGCTGCGCAAGCGCACGGCGCACCTGTGCCTGGGTCCCTGGCGAGGGGATCCGATCGAAACGGAGATCACCACTGACGAGGACCGAGTCTGGTTCAACTGGCCGGCTCCGGGCGTCGAGTCGCTGTGCCGGGCGAGCGCCTCGGTGCTGCGCGGGCGGGCCCTGCTCTACATCGATTCGTACCCGTGGCTGGAGGCGGCGGCCCTGCGAGTGGTGGCCGCCGCGCGGCCAAGTGGGGTGGTCGTGGTCAATCTCGGTCGGGTCGACCCGGTTGACGCGTCCGCGAGTCTCCGCCGCTGGACAATCCGGCTTCCCCAGGCCAGCGTTGTGGCGCAGGTGTGCGTGCCGGACCTGACATCGGAATCCGCACGGCGAGCTGCTGTCGATGCGATCCTGCGGGGCACCGGGTGTGCACACGCCGTCGTGACGTCGGGCGCAGAGGGCCTCGGGACGGCTGGCCCGGACGGATTCCACTGGTGGCGCCCACCGTTCGAGGGACGCAACGACACCTCCGGAGCTGGAGCGGCGGTGGCCGCGGCGCTGGTCGGATCGATCGGCGAACAGGGCCTGCGCTGGGACGCCGACACAGCCGCGACGTTGGCAGCAGCGGGGGCGGGACAATGTCGAGTGAATGGTCCATTGCCGGCGTCCGTCAGTGGGATTGTCGAGTCGTTCGCATCGCTCGGTTCGGAGTAATCGGAATATGTGGATATCACGTCGTTATCGGAGTCGGGTTGACCTAGGAGTCCTCGATGATCGGGAACCACGAGCCTCGTCCTTGGTAGGATTTCGGAGGAGTGGTCGAGAGGCGTTGCACACCTGAGATCAAGAAAGGGAGCTCTATGTCCACCCCGACGCAAACTCTCTGTGAATCTCTCGAGTCGATTCGGGACTGTGGGTGTGAATTTGATGGATACCTGTCGAATCACGGACCCATGGCCGCCGACGCTTTGATCGCGTTAGGTCACATGGACGTCGTTCCCGGCTGGATGCGACGATATCGACGGTTTCTCGAACCCAAGCCGGGGCCGGTCTCCACGATTCCCGACTCCGGAACGGAATGGCGTTCTGCGCTCGGCGACATCCGGCGGATCGAGGACTGGATCCAGTTCATGCGTCGCGCACTGGCCACCGCCGAATGGAGCGACGTCTTGGAGCTGTGGTGGCGACGTCTACTGCCGGGCATCTCCGCCGCTGCGGCACACGGCGTTCTGCGCACCGCTCACGCAACCAGGGCATTGGTCCGGGCCTCTCGGCCCGAGCCGCCGCTGCTTGACGAACTGGCGTGCGGTATGGGCTACTGGGCCGCCAGGTACCGGGCGCTGACGCCGACCCGGCGACTGGACGGCACTCGTCCGCTTGACGAGGCGCTGGCTCTGATCCCCCGGCTTGCACCGGAGGCCTCCCCTGTCGAGCCCGGCATCATGGGCCGCCTGGTGCCAGCCGCGAGGCTGCCCCACCTGCCCGACGCGGTAGACGCGCTGCGCCCCGACCCGGACGTGCATTCCGCGCTCAGCAGCCTGACAGGACACGCCGCGCGCGTCTTTCTCACCCAACCGAACGCGGCGATTCCTCTGGTGCATGCGCTGACGGCTCCCGCAGCCGTGCGATTGGTGCTGCCTCGACTCTCCTCGGAGCTGCACGCCCCTTCATTCGACGCAGTATGGCGTCTCTCGTCGATAATCGTTTCAGCCTACGACTCCAAGTCCACGCGGCTGCCCAGGGAAGCCACCGAGGGCGAGCCGGTTGCGCCCGGGGAATTGGTGGAACAGGCCGTCCGGCACGGAGACGAACACGTGCTCAAGATGACGGAGGCGTGTTTACGCGAGTATCGACTCCGCAACGACCCGGCATACTTGCTCGCGGCTGAGGCGAGCAGACAACGGATCCCGCGCGGCGAATGACGTCGGTGGATCCAGCAGGTATGCGCTTCCGAAAGTCCGGAGAACGGACTGAAATCGACGTTCTCGTCCCGTGCCGTCCGGGCTCCCGATAGTGTACCTGTCGTTCACCTATCGGCAAAGGCACATCCGAGCGCGAGGGAAGCAGTCCTGATGTATCGAAGAGCACTCGTCACCGGCGGCGGCAGCGGAACCGGACGTGAGGTCGCCAATCGGCTTACCGCAGCGGGAATGTCCGTCACCGTATGGGGCAGGTCTGCGCCCGCCTTGGAGGAGACCGTCCGAGCCGGCGGTGCCCAGGAGTGGCGATCGGTCGATGTCGCCAACGCCGACGCCGTGGCAGCGGGGGTGGCGGCCCTGTCAGCCGACGCTGATCCGGTGGGTCTGGTAGTGCACTGTGCCGGAATCTGGACGCCAGGCGCCCTCCACGAACTCACCGTACAGGCATTACGCGCCCACCTGGACGCTGTTGTGCTGGGCAGCGTGCTGATCGCCCGCGCCACGCACACCCTCATCGGAGACCACCCCGGGCATTTCGTCCAGGTGGCGGCGGCTTCGGCGAAACCGGGATTCCCGGACACCGCGCTGAACCAACTTGCCAAACGTGCGCAGGACGGGTTGCACGAGGGATTGACCCGAGAGTTGCGGCACTCGGCGATCCGGGTCACCACCATCTATCCGGATTCGGTGGCGGCGGACAACAGCTCGGCGGTGGCCAGTGGTTCCGCGATGTCGTACAGCGATGTTGCCGACGCCATTCTGTACGCGGTCGGCTCGGCAACCTCCGTAGTCCCGAGTGAACTGGTGCTGACCGCCCCTGGCAGCGGGCGATGGGAATAGTGGGACCTGGACGACTGGGTCTCACCCTGTGCCTAGGACGCGCCGATCAATGCGATCGACTGATGAAGGCAGTGCAACCACATCTGGTGATCACGGCGTTCTGTGGACCTGCTCCAGTGCCTGCTCCGGAGCCTGGCCGGGCGGTCGAATTTCTGCACCTGCCGATCCGAGACCTCGACACGCCGCCTTGGGGCGGTTGCGAGCAGGTCGGCTCGGCGCACCTGGAGTCCCTGATCGAGGCTCTGGGACGGTTGCCGGACCGGCCTCGTGTCCTGACCATGTGCCTGGCAGGCCTGTCTCGATCGTGTGCGGTGGCCCTGGTGTCGGCCGAGTTTGTGGCACAAGGTGCCGCACTAACGCTGTGGCGGCGATTGGCTGCGACACCGGTCCCGTTCGCCCCGAACCCCGACCTGCTGCGGCTTGGCGCAGACCTGTTGCCAGGCTCCGGTGCGCTGGCCCGAGTACTCGCCGAGACGCAGGATCGTCCCCGGAGCGCGAACGCGCGGTCGGCGGGGTCGGTCCGGATCGAACTGTGATGGGGCAATGTGGCGCCGAACTCAGTGCGCATCATGCGGCGGAGGGACGAAACGTCAACCACACCGCGTCACGGCCCCGCACGCCCGCAACCCGTGAACGCATGGGCTTGATTCGGTTTGACGGACACCCTGTCTGAGGGGTTTGCCCCTCTTGGGAGGATGTCCATCATGGAGCGCATGGGGAAGAAGAAGCCTTGGCCTCGCCGCTCGTTCACGTCGGAGTTCAAGGCCGAGATCGTCGAGCTGTGTCGGCGCGGTGATCGTTCGGTCGGTCAGGTCGCGAAGGGTTTCGATCTGACCGAGGCCGCGGTGCGCGGGGGTCGTGCGAGCCGAGGTCGACGCCGGGGAGCGTGAGGGTCTGACCAGCGGCGAACGCGAGGAGTTGGCCGCGTTGCGGCGGGAGAATCAGCGGTTGCGCCAGGACGTGGAGGTCCTCAAGCGGGCCACGGCTTTCTTCGCGTCAATGCCAAAGTTGAGGACATCGGCCGGGTAGCGATGCAAGAGTGGCAGGCGCCGGCGGGGTTGGCTCGTTTTTTCGCTGCCCCGCATCTTGGTGGCTTGTCCTTGATGTGCCGCCCCGCCGGTCCGGCGATCTCTGCGGTGTGGCCTGATAGAAGCGTGCCCGCTTGCCCGATTTGAGGCGTGCCCCCGTGGAGAACGACCGCCCTGCCCGCGCGTTCGTGCACCCCACCGGAGGCGACCTGTGATCGCGGTCGGCATCGACTCCCACAAGAAGACCCACACCCTCGTCGCGGTGGACCGGGTCGGCCGACGCCTGGCCCAGGTCACCGTCGACGCGACGCCCACGGGGCACAGGCGAGCCTGCGACTGGCTGCGGCAGTTCGACCGGGCCCTGCTCGCCGTGGAGGACTGCAGGCACCTGACCAGGCGTTTCGAAGCCGACCTGCTGATGGCGGGCCACGCCGTGGTCCGCGTGCACACCCGGCTGATGGCCGGCGCCCGCCGTTCCGCACGCGAGCGCGGCAAGTCCGACCCGATCGACGCCGAGGCCGTCGCCCGCGTCGCACTGCGCGAGCCGAACCTCCCCAGGGCCGAACTCGACGGCCCGACACGCGAGGTCAAGCTCCGGGTGGACCACCGCAGGACACTGGTCCGCCGACGCACGGCCACCGCGAACAAGCTGCGTTGGATGCTGCACGAACTCGACCCCGAACTGCCCGTTCCCTCCCGGGGCCTGCGTCGGTTGTGTGTCCTGGACACCCTGGAGGAACACTTGACGAGCCGGGCCGGCGTGGTGGCCGAGATCGCCCTGGAACCGGTCCAGGACTGCAGGCTCCTCACCGTCCGCATCAACCGCGTCGAGTCGCAACTCCGTTCACTGGTACGGGAGTTGGCTCCGGGGCTCCTGACCGTGCCGGGGTGCGGCGTGCTGGGTGCGGCGATGATTTGACCCGCCCGGCCAAGGCCCCGCCATGCGCGGGCTCCTGGCGCGAGAGCGCGCTCACCACGATCGGCGTGACCGAAACCACGAAGAGGCTGAGGGCGGCGTGACATTGTCGCTCCTTCGCCCGTCGGGCAGGTCCTGCGGCCGGACGGGCGGCGCTTCGGCGGCGGCCACGGCCTGAGCACCGTCACCGCCTACCTCGCCGACACCGCCGCCCCGATGCTGCGCGGGCGCTTCGCCGCGGACACCACCCGGCGGGCCGCGTTCGCGGCGGTAACCGAACTTGCCTACCTCGCCGGATGGAAACACCACGACCTCGGGAACGAAGGGCTCGCACAACGGTACTATCAGGTCGGTTACCAACTCGCGTGCGAGGCAGACCCGTACGGCCACGCCGCCTGGATAATGCGCGCCCTGGCCCACCAGGCCCTCAGCCTCGGCCACCCCCACCACTGTGTGGACCTCGTCGAGAACGCACTCGCCGGCGCCGCGGGACCCGCAGCCGGAACGGTCGTCAGCCACACCGCCCGCACCCTGACCGGACTCGCTGACCACACCGGCACCGAAAGACTCCACCGCGAAGCCTTCCTGCGATGGGACCCCGACAAGTACCGCCGCGTCCACGTCCTTACCCACGCCGACCTCGGTGACAGCCTCGCCGCCCAGGCCCGCGCCGACGAAGCCGTCGCCGCCTGGACCCGCGCCCTGACCCCCGCCGAAGGCATGGCCTCCGACCGCACCCGCACGGCCGTCACCAGCATGCGGGCGACCCTGACGCTCTAGCGTGGACGCGGCGTCCCCGGCGCGGCCGACCTCGAACACCGCATCCGCGACGCCCTCGACTGAGGACACCACCGCACCGACGAAGGGACCGCCGTGGCCCGACCCGCCCACCGCACCTCCCACCTGCCCCCCGCCACCGAGGCGATGACCCTCCTGGTCGCGGCCGTCATCGTCCACGACCGCGACACCGACCGGGTACTCCTCCTACGACGCGGACCACAGGCGAAATTCGCCCCCGGCTCATGGGACCTCCCCGTCGGCAAGAGCGAACCCGGAGAACCCGTCACCACCACCGCTATCCGCGAACTCCGCGAAGAGACCGGCCTGATCGTCGACCCCACCACCCTGCGCCTCGCGTCGAAGGTCCGAACGGCTTCCTCACCGTCGTCTTCGCCACCGACACCTGGACCGGCGAGGCCGTCAACGCCGAACCGGCCAAACACGATCGCGTCGCCTGGATGGACGCCCGCGACCTCCCCACCGACTTCGTCACCACCACCGCCCGGGCACTCGACGCGTACCTCCACCACGGCCCCGACACCACCCTCCACGGCTGGGACCGGACGAGAGGCTGACGCTTCGGCGCGCAAGGACGACGCGATGCCGGTGCGGTGCCCGCACCGGTTGCCGACGACGAATCTCCGGTTGTGCCCCCGTCGGCGTCTTGAGGGGCCCGGCAGCGGACCGCGCGTTGATCGCGCACCCGACCCGGTGCAACGTGCGATGTGCCGGCCTGCGGGCGGTGGGCTCGGTCGCGGTGATCGTCGAGCGCGCCGCGCGTTCGTAGTCAGGAGCCCTGCTGGGTAGGGCGGTTTGCCGACTTGGCCCAGTCTTGGAGCCGGAGCGTTGCCCAATGCTCCGACAGGGTTTTCGCCTCGACCCTCGTCAGTTCATTCCTGCAGGCGCGGAGGCCGAGTTTAGCCAGGGAGTCGGCGAGTTCGTTGAGCGAATGCCTGGTATGCCCGCGAATATGGAGGAAGTTCGCGCTTCCGTCCCTCCCGCACAGCATTGCGCAGTTTGATCAGAGTCGGGATCTTTCCGGTCGCTCTATAGATAGGCCGTGGAATAGCTCGGGGGAAGCGCGGTTTCGCCCGTTTTCCAGCTGCGCATGTACCTCAAGGCGTCGAGGCTGTCGGTGAGGATCGTCACGGTGTGGTCGGGATGAGCCGAACGCGTCTTGGTGAGCCCCAGGGCGATCGCGCGCAGTTCCGCCACGATGGTGCTTTGCGGCCCGGGCGTCCGCGCCGGCATCGGGTGGGCTCTGATCCCGTACAGACCGGACGTGGAAACGTATGCCGTACTGGTGGTTTCGCCGCGCTCGGCGGCGTCCGTGTACACGAACACGGAATCGCCTTCCTGGTGCCACTCGCCGGGGACGACGACCCGTCCCGTCACGGGCCGCCCACTCCGTTACCCGGGTGCATGCAGCTCCAGGTCGGGCGCGCCGAACCAGGGCCGTTGGTCCACTGTGCCCTCGATATCGACGACGACTGTCAGCCCGAAGCGGTCCACGGCCGGCTTCCCGCCCTTCTCCCAGCGGCGGTAGGCCCTCTGGACTTCGCCCCACAGATTTCTGGGCCCAGCCTCGCGCGCCTGGGGGTCTTACCCGTCGCCGAATGAGGCCACGGCAATGGACGGACCCCTGCCGGTGTCGGCGCCGTAGAGCCACAGGCTCGTACTCTCCGCGCCGCGGACAAGCCGCGGTACGCAGTGCGGGACATGCAGTCCGATGACGAACTCGGCGGGTTCGTACAGGGCCCCGGTGACGTCGGCGACGTCGATGTCCGGCTCGGACACGCGCGCGGTCGTCGTCCAGTCGGGCGGGAAGGGCGACTGCGGGTAGCGGACGCGCTGGGACCGGAGCTTCATGAACGCGAGTGGGGCAGTGAACGGTCCGGAGGCCCGGCCGGGTTCGGTCACGGTCAACACCGTGGCCCAGTCGTACGTGGAGTAGTCGGTGCCCCACGGCATGACGATGACGCCGCCGGGGCGCGTTTGTTCGATCCATGCGGCCGGGGTGCGCCGTACGCCGGCGGTGACGTGTACGCGGTCGTAGGGCCCGTGGGCGTCGTGTCCGAGTGTGCCGTCACCGGTGACGACGGTGACGTCCTGATACCCGGCTTGGGCGAGGTTCGTGCGGGCCTGTTCGGCAAGATCCCCGTCGAGTTCGATCGTGGTGACGCGGCAGCCGCGCGCGGCCAGGAGCGCCGCGGTGTATCCCGTGCCGGTGCCCACCTCGAGGACGTTCTCGCCGCCGGTGACGTCGAGATCGCCGAGCATGCTCGCGACCGCGGACGGCATGGACGCGGACGACGACGGGTTGTTCCCCGGCTCGTCGCCGGTGTGGTCGCCATCGTCCCATTGCGTGACGAGCGCATTGTTCCCCTGTACGACTTCGTCCCATGCGTCGCGACCGTGGCTGCCGGTCTCGGTGCGATCGATGACGGTCGTGTACCGACTGCCGTCCCACGCCCAGATGCGATCGGGTGCGAAGTCCGCGCGGTGGACTGCCCCGAAGGCGTCTTCCCAGCCGGCGGGGAGGGCGTTCGCATCGGCAAGGAAGCGTGCGATACCGGACGCGGGCGTCACTTGTCGTCGCGGTGGCGGCCGGGCCCGGGGGGTGTGTTGCCGTCGGGATGGTCGTTGGGACCGGTCGGCCTCGGATCGGGCCGGGGCTCCTGGAGCGGAGCGGGGCCCTTGCCTCGGTTACCCATGCGGTCCTCCCTGATTCACCCCGACCCCCTGGGACGGAGCACGCCGTCGGGGTCGTCGCGGCGTCGGCCTGGTTCGCGCGCGGAGTGTGCCTCTCGCAACATAGGGGCGACATCCGTACACGGTCCATCACGATCCGCAAGGATGAAGCGACCCAACGTCATCACGTGCGTTGTCGATCCCTTTGGAACCACCGGCCGCAGACCGGCCCCCGACCAGGACCCCCATCGGATGCCAGTGCTCGAAACACCCTCCGTCATCGCTTCATGAGCCGCGTGTCGGTGATCCACGCGAACATCGGCGATGGAGCGACGTGAAAGGAACGGCATGGGCACCTGGGACATCGGCCCCTTCGACAACGACATGGGCGCCGACTTCGCCGACACCCTGGACGAAGCTCCCGCAGCCGACCGCGAAGGCATCATCCGCGACGCACTCACCACCGCGATCGCTACCCGCGGCTACCTCGATGCCTTCGAGGGGACGGAAGCCGTCGCCGCCGCCGCCGCACTGATCGCAGCCCAATGTCCCGCCGGAGTGCCGATCGACTCCAGCCACGGCCCCGAGGGATCCGTCCCGCTGCTCTCCTTCGACCTGCGCGCGCTTGCGGTCGAAGCGCTCGGCCGGGTCGTGGCCGCGGACTCCGAGGTCGCCGACCTCTGGGACGAGACCGGCGACGGTCTGCGATGGCGACAGGGCATCACCCGTACCCGGAAGATCATCGAGGCCCAAGTCCAGCCCCGGGAGAACGAGTTGCCGAACTCCTGACTCTGCGTCACGGCTCCGCGCGGGCGGATCCGGACCTCGGCGGCATCACCCTTCGGCGGCGCAGGTTGTCTCCCCCGCCGAGCAGCAGATGCTTCCACGACCCACCCACAAAGCCACCAGTCGAAGACCCGGCGCGTATGCCGCCCGCGGCTGATCAGCCAAGTCCCGCAACCATCCGAGCGCGGCAAGCCTCCCCGACGGAACGGGCGGTCGCGACGCGTTCTTCGGGCTGTGGGAAACGATCTTCCCCGATGTGGGAAATCGCCTACCTGTTCGTTGGCGAAACTGCAGGTCGATCCGCACTCGTGAACGGCCCGCATCGATCAGCCGGACAGGGAGGGTCGCCACGGCCACCCGCCTCGTCGATTCCGTGATGTTCGGCCCGAGTTCACGTACTACGCCGATGACACCGAAGTCGTCGTGCGCCGGCCGAAGGGCGGGAAGGAGGGCGTCACCGACGGCATGGCCCCCTGCGCGCCGTACGCGTACCGGGCCGTCACTCGGGCCGACGGCACCACCGACCTCGTGGCGCCCCATGTCCTCCCCGTCGCCATACTCCAGCCGACCGGGCACCCGAATGACCGACCACCGGACTCCGGCCACCACACCCGCCCAAGGAGTCTCGATGACGGAGTCAAGCCGCTTGCCTGACCGGCGGGGCGGAGGTGAAGACCCGGTTGTCACGCAGGAGGGCCCACAGGACGCCGGCTCGACGGCGTGCCGGGGTGATGACGGCCCGGAGGTGTTTGCGGCCTTCGTCGCGCTTCTTGAGGGGGAAGTCCCGGTTCGGTATACGAGAACGGGTCCGAGGTTGGGCGACATGGTGCTCGGCCGTCGAGGCGGGAGCGACGTACGAAGACATCCCCGTCCGGCTTCGCGGGGGCCGACCTCGAAACCCCCGGGGCGATGTCGTCGCCGAGCGGAGGTTCACGTGCGTGGACGGGTGGCGTTCGTACGCCTCGCGTCGGGCGCCGGGCTCGATCCATGACCGATCGCCGGTGGGGGTCAGTGAGTTCCCCAGTGGATGGTGGTGGACGCGGCGAGGTTGCCCGCGCGTCGTACGAGGTCGGTTCCGTACAGGTCCAGGGCGTCGGCGAAGTCGCTTTCGAGGTGTTCGATGACGCGGACCAGGTCGTGGCGTCCCGCGGCGCGGGCCGCGCGGCGCGCCTCGTTCGTGCGCGGTGGTACGTCCGTCGGGTCGGGGGGCGGTGGGAACAGCCGGTTCATGCATGCGCGCCAGGCGGGGTTGTTCATCGGGTGGACGGCGGCGGCGTGTTCGTCGGCGCGTTGCGCGTCGAGGGCGGCTTCGTGGCGGAGCCGGGCGGTGATGAACGCGGCGGGTCGTTGCGGGTGCCAGTCGTCCAGGCCCCACGCGGTGAGTTCGCCGGTGATGCGGGGGCCGTCGAGTCCGCGGTCGATCAGCGGTCGCAGGGCCCAGGCGAGGCGGCGCAGCGTTTCGTGGGCGGTCCAGGTCACCCGGGCGCGGACCGCGGCGGCGACACGCACGTCGCGGGCCACCTGCAGCGGGGAACGGCCGCCGGTGACACGGTCGTTGCCCGCTTTGGCGCGGGCTGCGGCGGGCCGGGCGGACAAGGCCCGTGTGGTGCGGCGCGTGCGTGTGTCCCTGAACCCACCTATCGACCAGGACCGAGGCTGGGGAGTGGGGATGTTCAGGGAAGGGGGCGCATCGTGCGGGGTCCGATCGTTCGCGGCGGAGCGGGTGTCGGGGGCCGTTGCGCGGGTGGAGGCGAGGGTGGGACGTCGTGGGGGCGTGATGGTGGAGGCGGCCGCTCGGGCGCGGCCGGCGGGGGTGAGGCCGACCAGGCGGGCGGTGTAGCCGTGGCCGGAGATGCGGTGGCCGTGGGCGTGGTCGTAGGCGGGCGGGACGACGGCGGCGTAGACGGTGCCGGTGGCGGTGTAGGGCCGGCCGGGCCTGCGCAGGTTGCGCCGGGATCCGTGGATCCGCCAGGCCAGGGCACCGAGTTCGCGCAGGATCGCGACGTGTCGTTTGACGGTGGCGCGGGACAGCCGCAGGCGCTCGGCGGTGGCGTCGAGGCCGTAGATCACGGTCCCCTCGTGGTGGTCCATGCGAGCGGCCAGGTCCCGTGCGACACGGGCGGTGGTCGTTCCGGCCTTGGGGTGCGCGCGCGTGGCGATGAGCCAGGCCACGGCGCGCAGCCACGCCCGCGGTCGGACGCGACGCGAGGCGGTGGATCCCACTTCCTGTGCGTGGGTTGAGCGGACGAGCGGGACGGTGGCGGTCGGCGAGGAGCGGGGCGGGCGTGGGTGGCGGGGTGCGGAGGCAGGCTGGTGATCCGCGGGGGCCGGTGCGGTCTTCGCTCCCGTGGTGATCGGGGCGCGACGGCGGTCCGCGAGGGTTGCCGGGCTGCGAGGACGGTACCTGCCGCCGTCGTGCGTGCCGATGGGGGGAGCGGTTTCTCGGGTGGACGATGCCCGGGGCGAGGCGTAGCGCCGTGGGGCGGCGGGTTGTCGTGGTTGCGGTTCGTCGCGGATTCCGGCGTACGTTCGTGTACGGGACGCGGGCGGTGGATCGGCGGAAGGCGTGTGCATGGGGTGTCCATCCTTGGGAAGGCAGGGCAGGGGAGGATCCAGCCACGGGTCACGGGTTGCGGTGCTGCGTGCGCCGGGGATCCGTCTGGGAGCGAGGCGTTACGCGTCTGTACCTGAACCGGGTTGGGGCGTGGTGCTTCAACCGCTGGGGGCGGCGGGTGCCGGAGGCGGGCGCGAGTCCGGGATCGGCCGCGGCTTGTTCGGGTAGAGGCAGTCGACGAAAGAGGCGTCGGTGTGCCCGCGTTCGGGGAGTTCGCGGCGCCACCGGTGGGAGAGGCGGATGCGGGAAGCGCCACGGCGCCACGGTGTGTGAGGCGCACCGGCGTGGGTGCGCTCGCGAGGTGTCGGGGCGCCGCGCATGGTCGAATCCGCCTTGTCGTCGTCGGACCCGCCCGGGACTACGTGCGGCCGGGGTCGGTGTCCGCGACGGCGGGTGGGGACGGTACCTCCACTCTTCGTTCGCCGTCGCCACGACTGGGGGATCGCCGCAGGGCGGGTCGCCGACGCGTGGTGGGTCGGTTACGACCGAGGAGGGCGTCGGTCGGGTGTGGTTCGTCGTCCTCGACGTGTGCGTTCGGCCCGGGCTGTGAGTGCGCCGTCGTGTCTCGCGCGTTGCCGGTCGGCCGTCATTGGAGTCCGTCGCACCGTGAACGAGCCTCGCGGACGTGAGTGTTCATTGCCGCGTCGGGCCGCGCTTCGCCACCGCCGTCCTCGGCGTGGCGGTCTCTGCCGGGGACGCGGCCGGTTCGGGCGCCTGTGCCGGACTGAGGTTGGCGCCCGTTGCGACGGTGTCGGCGTGGTACGCAATGGAGCCGCATGCGCGCGCCATGGGAGGACCGGACTCGGTAGCGTGGGGTGCGCCAATGGATCGGATACAACTCTCGTTGCTCTGAGCGGAGTTGGCAATCCTTCAGCGAGTGTCCGTGATCCCGGCCGAGGCGGTGTCCGCTCCGGACCGACCGAGGTCCCGCTCCGGGGATCGCACTTCGCGGCAAGGGATCGATGCTAGGGGATGGTGCCCGTCGTTGTCGTCGGTCGGTTGGTCCGGAGCGGACGAAGCGGATGGGCCATCTGGTTCCGTGCCGGCAGCCACGGCAGAACATGCGCGTGCGCGATCTCGGGCGTCAAACTCGCTTACCCACGGGCCGACGACTCCGCGTCGCGCCCATGGCCCGTCGTCTCGGTGGTTGGCGCCTGCATGCTGTCGCCAAACTCCCCGACACCGCGGGATGCGGCGGGTGGGACGCTACCGCATTGCACCGAGGATGCTTCCCCATCATCGTGGTCGAGGATGTCGGCGGGGCGTTCGTCGGTGTCCGGGTGGGCTCGGACGCCCGGCCGCGTGTGGTCGAAGACAGCCTTGGCAATCGGGTGGGGCGAAGGGATTGTCTGCCGTGCGATGGTCCGGTCGGCGCCACGACGAGGGTTGGTTACGGAAAGGCGACCCCGGCGGCGGCTCGCGAGGTGTGCCCGGACAGAGCCTGGTCAGCCCGTACATGGTTCGAGGACGGCGTTGCGCAGGGTGGGGCGAGGGCGGCCACGGGCACGGCGGCGGGGGCGGTGATCCCGGGCCACACCGGCACGGTTCCCCCGGCGGTGATCGCCAGGTTCGCCGCCGGGATCGTGCCTGTGTACAGCAGGAACGGTGCGAGACCGCCCAACGAGACGGTGAGCCACTCCGACCAGGACCATGACCGAAGGGACGGTGCAACGCCCGCTCATGGCGCAGCCAGCGATGTGGTCGAGACTCATTCGGAACCGACAACTGCTGGGAGCACGGTGGTCCCCCGGCGGGTCGCTCCCCGGGCCCGAGACGCAAGGACAACTCGCCGGCAAGGCCGGGAAGGAAGTCGCCGAAGCGGATGGGGATCCTGCCTGCCGCTGATGCTGCCCGTCGTGGTCGCCGTCGGGGCCATCGCCCTCGGGTGAGCAGTGTCCCGGGCCGACGCCGACCCGGGGCACGCGCCCGGACCTACGGGAGGACGAACACGGTTACCACCGCAAGGATGGCGGCAGCCAGCAGGCCACCTACCGTCTGGACCGCGACGTCGCGGCCGAACCTCAACCACGGCCTACTGGTCCGACGACTTGGGTGGCCGGGATGATCCTGTCGGTGTGGGGTTCGGCACGGGTGTCGGCCGGGTGGTCGGGTACCGGCTTTGCGGGCTGGAGGACGTCGTGATGTCCGTCCGTTCAGCCGGGGTCGGCGCAGAGCTGGGAGGTCAAGGTGCTGCGGGCCCACTCTTCCCACGTGTCCGGTGACCAGTTGCGGTCGCGGACGAGGATTAGGTAGAGCTGTGGGCTGAGCAGGCCGAACAGCAGGTCTGCAGCCATCTCGACGGAGAGGCCGGGACGGATGTCGGGTTTGCGGGCGAGGGCTTCGGCCGCTGCGTACTGCACGGTGTAACGCGGGTCGGGGCCGTCCGGCCACTGCGCGGCGATTTCGGGGTCGGTGGCTGCGGCCGACGCGATCAGCGGCATGATCGGGGCGACCCGGCCGAGGATCGCGCGGGTGCCGCGGACGTGCGCGCGCAGCTGGCCGGCTGCGGTGGGCTCGGCGCACGCGGCGCGAAACCATTCACGATCCATCGTTGCGACCGGCTCGGTATCCCCGGCGATGGACGCGTCGACGACGTCCTTGAACAGCGTGCGCTTGTTGCGGAAGACGAAGTAGACCGTCTGGACGGCCACGCCCGCCCGATCCGCGATCTCCTGCAGGCTCGTCGCCCCGTAACCCCGCGCGACGAACAGCTCGCGAGCCGCCTCGACGATCTTCTCGCGCGTGCGTCGTGAGCGCTCGGCGCGCTTGTCCGGCCGCTTGACATTGTCCATGTGGCGAGCATATCTCTAGAGTTCGACACTAGAGATTGACTCTAATTTCTTGGGGGAGACGATGGACCAGTCCAACACCACCCGGAAGCCGGACCCGGCCTCGACACGGCGAAACCCGGAAGAGGAAGCCGTCCACCGCGCACTGGAGGGCTACTACCGCACCGGCAAGGCACCATGGGACACCGGAGTGACACCGCCCGAGCTGGTCACCTTGACAGAGGGGCACGGCGCACTGCCGCCCGGCCGCGCCCTCGAACTCGGCTGCGGCACCGGAACCAACGCCATCCACCTCGCACGACACGGCTGGAAGGTGACAGCCGTCGACCTGATCGACCGCGCAGTCGACCAGGCCAAGGAGAAGACCGCGCAGGCGGGAGTAACGGTGCGACTGCTGCACGGAGACGCCACCCGCCTCGACGACCTGGACGCGCCCGGCCCCTTCGACCTGTTCTTCGACCTGAGCTGCTACTGCGGCATCCCGCTGCATCGCCGCGACGCCTACGCCGCCGGGCTCACCCAACGCGCCGCTCCCGGAGCACGATTGCTGATGTTCGGATACGGCCCCGAGCCACACGGCAACTCGACCACCGAGATCACGTCATGGGCGGCAGGCGTCACAGCCGACGAACTCCGCGCCAGATTCCCCGGCTGGGAACTGCTCGACGTCACACCCGGCACCAACTCGGTGCCGACCTTCTGGTTCACACTGCGCCGCGACGCCTAAGCTGCCGCAGGGGTTGATGTTGGACCAGAAGCGCGCGAGTTGCCCCCGCTCGGGCCGCCGCCGGTCGGTCCGGCACGACCGCCGCCTCCGCGCACGGAAGGGGTCGGTCGGGTGAACTACCGCCGTGGCGGCGGAGATTCGCCTCGCCGAAGACGACGCATGGATGGCATGATGCAGCCGAGGAAAACGCTGCTACCGGCTGGTAGAACCCCGGGTCATCCAGCGTCGGCCCCGCGCAGGCGGGGATGTTCCGTGGTCGGTGCCGCGCCTGCGGGCGGCGTCCGAGTCGGCCCCGCGCACGCGGGGGATTCGGTTCCTCGACGATTTCGGCGCCCGCGTACGCGACGCGCCGCCGTGCCTGCCGACGTCCGCGTCGACGGCGGAGTCGAGACCGATGGCTGCGATCCTTGGTCGACCCAAGGGTCGACCGCCACCTCGCGTGGACGGGGACCCTGTACGACACCCCGAAGGTGATCATCCCCGGACTCCCGGCTGAGCTGCTCCGGCGCCGCGAGTACCCGGCACGGATGATCTCGGAGGAGGTGAATTCCCCGGCGGCCCCGGCTACGCCCGGCGAGAGCGCACCGGCGACCGGGCTGCGATGACACTTGGTCGACGAACGGCACATGCCCGGGCGCAGCGTCTCCTTCACCGGCCGCCGGCGGCACGGAAGTGCGCTCCCGGCCGGGCCGGCGCGGTGCCCGCAGGACGGGGTGTGGGTGCCGGGTAATGAGGTTCCAGGGTTGGCAATTGCCTTGACCAGGGCGGGAGTTCATATCGTGTTTGCTTGCCCGGGTGCCTCGGGTTCGACTTAATGGGTACGGGAGCGGCGCGGAGCAGAACCGGTCCGGTGAGCACGTCCTGCCCTACGCGAGAGAGTCCGCGAGGGTCCACCGGGAACCCCCGCCGCCCCGTTCCTCGATCCATCGAACCGCGCGAACGTACCGAACGTATCCATGCGAACGGACAGCGAGGGTATCGAATGAAGATCAAGTCAGCCGCACTGGCCACCGCGGTCGTCGTCGGCCTCGGCTTACCCGTCGGCACAGGCGTCGCCGACGCCGCCCCCACGGCGGCATCCTTACGGACACAGATGGCCCGGGTGCTCGCCGAGCACCCCGGCGGCGTGCAGACCGGCGCGGACACCGTCTCCTGGCAGAACGGCGCCGTCACCTTGAAGCTGGCAAGCCTGCGCGGCGCGGCCGACTGCGGCTACAACCAGTTCTGTCTGTGGGAGCACAGCGGCTTCGGCGGGCGAATGCTCGCCTGGAACGCGATCCCGGCGATCTGCTCGGGCCTGATCATCAACCTGACCGACTACGGCTTCAACGACCAGGCGTCGGCCTGGGCGGACAACTCCCCGTCGAGGTTCGTCGACGTCTGGAACGACTACGGCGCCGGCGGCGGCCGCATCTGGAGGATGCTGCCGGGCGCGAGCTCGCCCAACGTGCAGTCGAACGACGCGGCCTCCAGCCTGGACTGCTACTGACGATCCACCCGTCGGTTGCGATGCGACGGACACCGACGCGTCCGTGAGTGCGTGGGCCCACCCGGCCGCTCCGAGCAGCGGACGGGCCGGTGGGCCCACCCGGATCAACAGGCGTCGAGGATCGACGCGAGGGCGTTCGGGCCCACGCGAACGAGTCCGTTCGCGTCGTATCGCGACCCTCGGTCGACCCGAAGGCCGACCGCCACTCACTCGCTGCGCGCTCGCCGAGGTCGCCCAGCTCATTGCGGCCCTCGGTCGACGACAGGTCCCCCTTGCGGTAGCCGGCGTTGTCATTGCGACCCTCGGCCAGCCCGAAGGCTGACCGCCACCCCACCCCGGCATCGAGCCGGTGTGCCGACTGTGGTTGCGACCCTCGGCCAGCCCGAAGGCTGACCGCCACCGCGAGCTGGTTCGCGGCCTTCAGCGCGGAGTCGTCGTTGCGACCCTCGGCCAGCCCGAAGGCTGACCGCCACGGCCCGCCACGGCGTTCGGCAGGTACTGCTTCGCGTTGCGACCCTCGGCCAGCCCGAAGGCTGACCGCCACCTCCCGCGCAGCCGCCGTCGCCTTGCACGAAGCGAGGTTGCGACCCTCGGCCAGCCCGAAGGCTGACCGCCACCCCTGTCGGAGCAGGAAAATCCCGCCGAAGGCACTGTGTCCGGAAGCCCACCGACATTCACGTACTTGAGC
The DNA here is from genome assembly GCF_053618075.1 of Embleya sp. NPDC055664. Taxonomy (NCBI): domain Bacteria; kingdom Bacillati; phylum Actinomycetota; class Actinomycetes; order Kitasatosporales; family Streptomycetaceae; genus Embleya; species Embleya sp. NPDC055664. Next base: position 87,875 of record NZ_JBSHGZ010000023.1, on the reverse strand, counting down.
AAAGCGGACCTTCGAATTCGGCGCACCCGGCGTGTCGCATGTGTGCTCGGGGTTCCGAAGCAAAAAACACTGTCCCCTGCGGCGACTTCGTCACCGACACCGACGCAGCCTATCCCGCAGACCGGTCACGCTCTCCACATCGGATGTCAACGAACTTCAAGGCCGACCGCCACGTGGGCAGCCCGAAGGCTGACCGTCACTCCCTTGCGCGCCACGAACCGCGGCACGGCCTCGTAGTTGCGACCCTCCGTCGGCCCGAGGGTCGACCGCCACGCGGGTATCCCGGCGGCCGAATCCGCCACTGCGCTGTCCTCCAGACCCGGCGCGTACAGGTCGTTGCGATCCCCGACCGGCCGAGGCCGGTCGCCACTCATGTGCCTCCCGAGTGCTCGCTGGCGTTAACCGGTTGCGATCCACGGTCGGCCCGAAGGTCGACCGCCATCTGGTCGGCCACCGGCATCACTCCCGGCCGACCCGAAAGGGTGACCCGTGCAACCCCGCAACGGCCTCGACGGTCTAACCCAGGACATCCACACCCTGGGGGCACAGTGCAGCGCATCGCTCGACTCGCAACGACCGCCGCCGTTCTGGCGGCAACAGGTCTCCTCGCCACCGGCTGCGGCGGCGACGGAGACGACGACAAGGGCGCCAAGCCTGCGGCGGTACCCGCCGCTGCGGGCAGCCAGTCAGCCGCCGGGCAAACGGCCGCAGTGCCGGACACGGCCGCCCTGGAGACCGCCGTTCGGGCCTACACCGAGTACCTGTTCAAAGGCAACGGCGCCGGTGCCTACCCGATCTTGTCGACCAGGTGCCAGGACAAGATCAGCAAGCCCGAGTACGACACCCTCGCTGCCGAGGCAAAAAAGACCTACGGCGCGCTGACCATCAAGTCGATCAGGGTCGACCAGATGTCCGGCGACATGGCCCGCGCCTCCTACGACGTAGGCGTGCCCGCCCTCGAACGCAAGGGGCAACCCTGGACGCGCGAGAGTGGTACATGGCGTTGGGACGCCTGCTGACCCACCCGGCACAACCCCGAGGCCCCGCCGCCGCGCGGGGCCTCGCCCAGGCGAGGCGGTGACAATGTGCCGCCCCGCATCAACGACACAGTGCGCGCCGCCGTCCTCGCCGACATCCAGGCCAGGAAGCTCAGTTGGGATGTCCCGGCTCACCCGAAACCGCGCCCGCTCAACCTCGGTCGGCCCCGTGCGAGCGGGGATTCGGTTCTTCGCCGTGCTCGGGGCACACGTACGCAACACGCCTCCGGTACTTGCCGATGTCCCCGTCCAAGATGGAGGCGGCACCGATGGCGGCGATCCCAGCCGGCCCGGATCCATCGCCACTCGACGGGCACGGAGAGGGCGACTGGGGTGAACTACCGTACTCCGGCCGGAGGTTCCCTTCGCCTCAGACGACACAGGGTGGCAAGATGCAACCGAATGAGAATGGTGTTACCGGCTGGTGGAACCCCAGGTCATCCAGCCTGAAGACTGACCGCAACACCCACCGGGGTAAGCAATGCCGCCTCGGTGGCAATGTTGCGACCCTCGGCCAGCCCGAAGTCTCACCGCTGCTCTGCATCGATCCGCGCACCAGCCCGGCGCCGCTGGCGTTGCGATCCCCGACCGACCGAAAACCGGTCGCCACTACGCGACCGGGTCAGGGTCGTCAGACGCTCGGCGAGTTGCGATTCCCGACCGACCCGAAGACCGGTCGCCACTTCCCCACGTCGGCTTGTTCGTCGTGGTGGGCGGAGTTGCGATCCACCGACCGGCCCGAGGGCCGGTCGCCACCGTGCCCTGGATGTAGGCCCGGCCGGCGCCGATCGTGTTGCGATCCCCGACCGACCCGAAGGCTGGTCGCCACGAGCGCCCTGCGGCCGTGTGAAGTAGGAAGAGTAAGTTGCGATCCCCGGGCAGCCCGAAGGCTGACCGCCACTCGGACCCACCCCGAACACGTCCCGCCCCATGCCGTTGCGATCCCCGGGCAGCCCGAAGGCTGACCGCCACCCCGCCTCGGCCATCAACCCCCCGGCAGGCCCGAGTTGCGATCCCCGGGCAGCCCGAAGGCTGACCGCCACCATGGGCCCGATACGGCAAGATCAGACGGCAGTTGTTGCGATCCCCGGGCAGCCCGAAGGCTGACCGCCACCCTGCCCGAGCAGGGAAATCCCGCCGAAGACACCGTGTCTGGAAGCCCGTCGACGTTCACGTCCTCAAGCAAAGCGGACTTTCGACTTCGGCTCGGTCGGCGTGTCGCGTGTGTGCTTGAGGTTCCGAAGCCGGGCACGTTGTTCCCCGCGACTGCGTCGATACCGACACAGGGCAGCCTATCCGTCGGCGCCGCCCGCATACCGGTACGCCGTCGAACCAGCCCGAGAGCCGACCACCACGCGGACACGGCCCAGCTGAGTCGCAGCTACGAGCAACTGCGATCCACGGTCAACCTGAAGGCTGACCGCCACTTCGACGTCGCCGAGTGGTCGTGGGTTGCATTGCCGTTGCGACCCTCGGCCCGCCCGGAGGCTGACCGCCACAAGTGCCCCGCCACCAATGACGATCGGCGGTTCGTAGTTGCGACCCTCGGCCCGCCTGGAGGCTGACCGCCACTGGCACATCCGGAGTCGGCCCCAGCACGCCCCCGAGGTTGCGACCCTCGGCCCGCCCGGAGGATTGCGATCCCCGACCGACCCGAAGGTCGGTCGCCACTGGGCGACGACTCCGATTCCTGACCTCGGGCACGACATTGCGATCCCCGACCGACCCGAAGGTCGGTCGCCACGAGGACGCCCTCGCCGCCGCCGACACCGGCGCCGCATTGCGATCCCCGACCGACCCGAAGGTCGGTCGCCACGCGGCGTCCGGGCGATTCCACGCCGCACGCAGCATATTGCGATCCCCGACCGACCCGAAGGTCGGTCGCCACCCTGTCCAAGCAGGGAAATCCCACCAAAGGCATTGTGTCCGGAAGCCCGCCGACATTCACGTTCTTGAGCAAAGCGGACCTTCGACCTCGGCGCGGACGGCGTGTCGCGTGTGTGCTCGGGGTTCCGAGGCGGGGCATGTTGTTCCTCGCGACTGCGTCGATACCGACGCAGGGCAGCTTATCCCTCAGCCCGGACCGCACACCGGTACGCTGCGGAGCCGGCCCGAAAGCCGACGACCAGGGTGACGCGCGACCTACAACGCGCAATCCTGCAGGTGCGGGGATTTCCGTGGCCGTGTGCGCTGCCGGTCCGGCCTGTTGCCTATTGTGCGATGTCGGGTGTCCAGGTGGCGCGGGCGCGTTGTTCGAGTTCGTCGGCGCCGGGTACGCGGTCGCCGCGCAGGCGGTGCAGGCGGGCGCGCATGTCCCGGGCGGCGGTGTCGACTTTGAGGGAGCGGATGCCGTCGGCGCAGGTGACGAAGTCGTTCCAGGTGGCGATGGCGCCGTCGGTGTCGCCGCCGCGCAGGTGTACTTCGCCGAGGTCGGCCAGGACGATCGCGCGGGTGCGCTTGCGGTCGAGGCCGTGGATGTCGAGCGCGCGGTGGAGATGGGTGCGGGCCTCGTCGAGTTCGCCCAGACGCGCCAGGATCATGCCGGTGTCGTGGGACCACCGGCCGATGCTGTAGTGGTCGGCCCACGAGGTGCCGGTGCTCGTGGCGGGCGCGCGTTCGATCTGGGTCTGGGACGACGTGAGGAGACGGGTCGCGGTGGCGTGGTCCTGGTCCAGCGCGGCGGCTTGGGCGAGGGTGGCCTGGTAGTAGGCCTGTGCGCGCGGGGCGTGGAGGTCCTTGGCGTGGTGGACGCATTCCTCGGCCAGGCGCACGGCGGTGGCGCGGTGACCGGCGTCGATCGCCTGGACGGCCATGCCGCGCAGGGCGGTGGCGGCGAGTTCGCGGTCGATTCCGAGTTCGGCGAGACGGAAGGCGTGGGCGTAGTAGCGCTGGGCCGCGCCGGTGCGGCCCTCGTCCTGGGCCATCCACGCGATCAGGTGGGCGAGTTCGCCGACGGCCGCGTGGAGGTCGCGGCCGGTGGTTTCGGTGTAGGTTCCGGCGAGCCAGGGTGCCGCAGTGCCGGTGAGGTAGCGCACGGCGAGGGCGCGGCCGCCGCCGAGTTCCGCGGCGGCGTCGGCGAACGCGGTCGTCATGGTGCGGATGGCGTTGACCTCGGTGGCGCCGACGTGGACGGTGCCGGTGCGGGCGAGTGTCCTCGGGGTGGCCTCGGCGGGTGCGCCCGGGAACGAGAGCAGGCCCAGGACCGTGCCGGTGGCGGTGAGGAATTCCCGGCGTTCCACGTCCGCGCCTCCCAAGGCCGCCGATGCGGCCACGATGTCCGCGCCTTCGGGCGCTGGGACGATTCCTACCCCGTCGCGCCCGCTCGTGACCGATGATCGGGTCGGATCCACGAAGCCCAGTTCTTCGGTGGCCATTCCGAAGATCCGCTCCAGCGCGTCGCGGTGGACGCGTTGGGGCCAGCGGCTGTGCCCCGCCAACCAGCGTCGCACGGTGCGCTCGTCGAAGAAGACGTTCAGCCCCAGGCGTCCGGCCTGTTCGTCCAGATGCTCGGCGAGGTCCCTGGCCGAAGTCCAGCCTCGGGCGCGGGCCCGCTCGCGCAGACACGCGTTCGGCGTGCGGTGGATGGAGGCCGTGCTGCCCATCAGGCACCCCCGGGCACAACGACGGGAACCGAGTCCCCACCGTAGAACAAGGCACCCGTCCGTCGGGGCGGCTTGCGCGTCGTCCCCACGCAATGTCCGTGGTTAGTCCGTGCTTTGTCCGGTGGTTTGACCTCCACCCGCCGTCGACCGAGGCGGTGGACTGGTGTCACCGGCGGACGCCGGAACCGGAAGGTCCGGCGCGGAGCCGGACATCGCAGCGAAGGAGTACCGGAGGAGGACGACGTACCGTTCGCCGGTGATGGTCGACGGTGGCGACGCGAAGGCGGCAACCCTCGGCAAGAACAACTTCAACCGGATCGACGGAACGATGTACAAGGAGAAGCGGCCCGGCGTGGCCCCCTCCGCCCGTTGAGCAGAACCGACGGTACGCCCGCGTGTGTACCGGTCGGTCGCGCCGCCGGGAACGACGTTGCGATCGTTCCCGGCGGCCGGAAGGACCTTCCCTCGATGCACACGGAAACCCTTCATGGAGGGCCCGTGAGAATGATCGCGGGGGCCTGGATGCCCCCCGACGTGGAACTCGATATTCGTCCGGCAGGCAGTGTCGAGTACACGAACCCCCGGTCGCCGATCTGGACCACCGGCTACCCGACAGGCGTCGTCCGCGTGTTCGCGGCCGGCACGCGTCGACTGTGGATCGCCGGTGTGTGCGGCGCGAGCGACGAGCGCCTGCGCGAACTCCTCGTGGCGCCCGCGCCCTGGTGGCCCACGACCCGGACCTTCGCCGGCTCGTTCCTGGCCGTCCAACGCCGAGGCGCGAGCCTGACGATCCGCGGCGACACGGCCGGCCTGCGCACCGTCTACTGGGCGCGGCGGGGCCCCGCCGTCCTGTGGGCGGACGCCGCCTCTCCCTTGGCCGCCGCAATCGACGCCGGCCCCGATCTCGTGCGTGCGGTCTGTGCCCCGACGGTCAGTGGCATCGACGCCCTCGGCCCGCACAGCCTCTTCCACGAAATCCACCGCGTTCCACCCGGGGCCGTCCTGGAGATCGACGACGACGGAGTCCGGGTACACCCCGCGCCGGAACCCGACGCTCCCGAGGCGAGGGACGACCGTCGCGAACGGGTGGCCGCCGCGCTCACCCGCGCCGTCACCACACGCGTCCTGGGCGCCCGGAACCCCAGCACTGATCTGTCCGGCGGCAAGGACTCCGGCGTCGTCGCCGCACTCGCGGGCGCCGCCGCACCCACCCGGGCCTACACCTGGCGCGACCGGTTCTCCGTCAACTCCGACCTCGATCACGCGTTGCGCATCGCAGCCGCCGTGCCGGGGCTGCGGCACGAAGTGGTCACCGGCACCGAACACACCGCGAACTACCGGGACTCGACGACACGGCCACATACGCCGCCCCATCCAGCACACGGTCGGCCACGAGCCAGCCCCGCCGACGCGCGACCTCCCGCTCGAAGCACGAACTCGCCACACGACCCAGGATGCGAGCCGTCCCGCGGATCGATGTAAGTGCTCGTCGCACGAGATCCGGACGACGCCGATCGTCGAAGCGGGCACCGGGCCCGAGAGAATGCCCCACCCGTGAGGCGTTCGGCTGGCGGGACCCGGACCGCAGGAGGACGCCCACGACAAGGGCTTCGGGGTGGGCCGCCCGGCGGCCGTGAACGTCGGACTGGTATCGCACAATGGCCCGCATGTTTCCCGATGACACCTATCTGTCGAAACTCGGACGACTGACCTACTCCCTGGCCCTGATGGAGAGCACGGTCCTCGCACATCTGGCCCGACTGCCGGGATTGCCCCCGGCGTTGACCGCCCGCAAGCTCACCGGAAAGACCCTCGAGGCCATCGCCCGCGCCCTGACCGACCCCACCAACCTCGCGAAGGTCACCGAACCCGCCACCCGCGCCTACCTGGACACCGCCGGCGAGGAACTCACCACCGCCGCACGCGCCGGCCACGCCATCACCCACGCCCGCGCCGCAAACCCCGACGAACAACCCCGCCTGCACCGCCGACCCGACCACACCACCGCCGGCACCGACATCACCAGCAGCCGGCTCGACCACACCCAAACCGACCTGAACGACGCGCTGCGCCGCCTCGGCGACACGCCCCGCGCCGCCGCCTGACGGCCCGCGGCACAGGGCCCGTGCGCCAGGGCTGCGCAGGTGCCTTCCGCCCGGAAACACCACGGCCGTCCGGGCGGGGTGTGCCTACGCATCGGGCGTGGATGGCCGCCGGAACGGGTGCCGTTCGGGCGTAGGGTGCGCGCATCGTGAATGAGCCGGCGCACGGCAGCCGGTTCCACAGGTACGAAGGCGTGGCCGAGCACGGCCGGTTCCCGCGGCAGCGGCCCGGCGAAGGTCCATGGACGCCCGGGACATGAACGACCCACGTGGGGACCGCGGGGGTGTGACGCGGCTCGGAAGGAGAGGGTGCGGGTGGACGGCGATCTCGATGCGACGTCGTGGGTGCACGGGTGCGAGGGCCTGCGCGGGACCGAGCGGGACGTGCGCGTGGTCGTCGCGGGCATGCCGGTGGGGGTGCGGGCGGGGTTCGTGTACGAGCGGGTGCCGTGGGACCGCTTCGCCCACGCCTACGGCTCGGCCGCGGACGTGCCCGAACTCCTGGAGGGCCTGCGTTCCGGCGACGCGGCGGTGGCCGGCGACTGTCTGTCCTCGTTGGCGGGTTCGGTCTGTGATCAGGGCACCCGGTACGCCCCGGCGGCGTTGGCGGCACCGTTCCTGCTGCGGATCGCCGCGGACCGCACGACGCTCCCTCGGGTGGGCGTGCTCTACCTGGTCGCGGAGGCGGCACGCGACGGCTACCGCGGCGCCGCGCCGCGGGCGGGCCTGCTGCGGGTCGGCGGGGACCACACGCGCTTCGACACGGGCGCCTAACGGGAGGACTGGACCGTGCAGGCGGCACGCGCCGCGATCGCCACCGACGCGCACATCCCGATCGCGCTCCTGGACGACCCGGACCCACAGGTGCGGATGGGCGCGGCCTACGTCCTTTCCGCCGCTGCGCACCGTGCCGAGACAATCTCCGCCGCCCTGCACGAGCGCGTGCGCGGTGAGAGCGACCTGCGGGTGCGCGCGGGCCTGATCCAGGCGATCGCGCAACTGGCCCACCAACACCGGCACGAGGACGCCGCCGCCCTCACTCGCGCCCATTGGGCGAACCGGGCCCACGCGCTCGTGGTTTGTGCGAGCGCCGCGCTGGCGTGGCTGGGCCTGGTCGACGACCCCGCCCCCGACGACCTGTGCACCACCCTCGAGGCGATCCCCGCGGACGAACTCGACCGCATGGCGGGCGAATTGCCGTGGTTGCGGTCCCTCGCGCACCACGGCGGCGCCGGAGCGAAGGCGGTCCTGCGCAGGGTGCTCGACCCGAACATCCCTGCCACCGCCGACGATCCGCCGGTGCGGGAGCAGGGCTGCGCGAACGACCCACCCTTCTAAGCCGTGTATCGGAAGTGAATCTTGTACATAGGGTGTCGGCATGTCGCTGAGCCGCATAGTCCTCTCATCCGGACGTTCGATCGAGCTCACCGAGCTGCGCATGTCCTCGACCTATGGAGGGATGCTGGAGGGCTACCCGTGCAAGCCCGTCAACGACATGAAGGTCAGGAGCCTTCAGCGGCAGGCTGAACGTGCGTTTCCCTCCACGCCGGTCCATCTGATTCCCCCCTCCCGCGAGTACCCGGACCAGGCTGCCGGCGCCTTCGGCCCCGTCGAGGTGCTGCCCGCCGTGGCCTGCGTCGGCGCCTTCCGCTCGACAGCGGTCGCCCTTGAACTCGACCCGGTACTGCACCGTTCCGCTCTCACCGTGATCTGGTTCCAGACCGGCTTGGACGTCCCCTCGGGCAAGGACGCCGACCTTGTGCTGCGCAGCATTCGCTGGGAGGAACTGGCCCAGGACCACGAGCTCTAGCGACAGGTTCCGGTCACAGCCACTCGTTGACAACAGCGATCAGGACGGTCGCCTCGTAGCGGACTTCGAGCTTGTCGCGTCGCGATGCGACGGCGCGGTGCCTTTTGAGGCGGTTGATCCCGCACTCGACCGCGTGGCGCTTGCGGTAGTCCGCCGGATCGAAACGTGGTGGTTGGTCCGTGCGGGAGCCGAGCTTCCGGCGATTGCGGGCCTACGAGGGCGCACTCCACCTCGCGGCCATCGTGGTCTGGACGCGGAGCCGGGTTCGAGTCAGCGGGAGCTGTGCGCTGCTTGAAGGGCCGCCCGCTCCAGGACGGGGAACTCGTAGCCCCAGCGCCTCCGGTACCCGTCTGTCCCATGCTTGGAGAGAAGCTCCTCGATCATGGCCATGAAGGCTTTGACGAACGCCTTTGTTGGTACCCGACCTGCCCAGACCAGCCTCGCGTCCGACCACCAGGACGACGGCTCGTTCAAGTCCGCAAACTCCACTATCTGAACGAAGACCTCCTTCCCTGTCTGGTTGAAGAAGACTCTCGTCCCGCTCGGCTCGTCGACGAACGTCACGAAGGTCGCACTGCAACCGAGGAGCAGGGCCCGGACACCGCTCATGAACCCGGCCAGCACCTCAGGCCCTATGTACGAGGCGTGCACCTTCTGTTCGGCATCGTTCACCGACCACGACCACCTAGCCCACCCAGACCCGCCGAGCTTCCAGCGCATGCTCTGGTCATGCGCCGAAGAATCGTTGAATGAACCGTGAAGCATGCCTTCCCCCTGTGCCAAGCGATGCCGACCCTGGAAGTCGCCGAGTCGACCATGACTCGATCATGAGCACGACGATGTCACAGACGTATCTGAGAGACAGGCCCAGGCGCGGCTTGGTGGTGAATCCGCCGCGTGAGCGTCGCGGCCCGTGGTCTCCAGGCTCGGCGAAGGCGCCGCCCGGCGGTTCCTCCTGCGGGTCGCCCTGCCTTCGGGCTCCGGCCGCGTGCTGGTGGGCGCGGCAGACCGTGGAGTCGACGCTCGGGTCCCACGTGATCGCACCAAGCGACCGGCCAGGTTTGTGATCAAGGTTTCTCGGGCCGAGCGCGGAGGACCAGCGCCGCCAAGGCGGCGACTCCGCCGCCGAGCATGGCCGCCGCGGGAACGGCGGCATCGTGGTCGACGAAATACTTGGCCAGCCAGAGGTACCCGGCAAGGCCTCCGCTGCCGACGACGGCCCGCATCACCAACTGGGCCAGATCCATTCGGCGTCGATGGATCTGGTCGAGACACCATTGCCGGTGTTCCTCCGCCTGCCGTTCGAAATCCCGCTCGACCAACCGCAACACACGATCACCGGCACCCGGGACCACACGTTCCCAGACCTCCGCCTGCTCGGCCGCCGGGAGATCCCGATACACACGAGGCGCCTGGACGGACTCCTGCTGCGGGCTGGTGGGCACGACGATCGGCCCCGGATCCCCGGGCGGCGTCGCGGCGGTCACCGCTCACCTTCCCCGGCCTCGGTGGACGGATCATCGGGGGCGGACCTCCGCGGCGGTTGACCGAGCCGACGGTACGTACGACCCTGCACCGCCAGGACATTGCTCAGCGCCCGCTCGCGCGACGGTGGATCGCTGCCTCGATCGGGTAATGCCCCATGGTCGGCGACCACCTGGGGCGACAGGGGAAGCCACATGTCGAGCAGCCCACGCACGAACGCCTCCGGTCGAAGAGTCGACGTCGCGCCGCCGGGTCGCGGACTCGTGCGTCCCGGCGCGGCGACTGTCGGTTTTCGGGTTCGGTGCCTGCGGCGAACACCGGGGACCGCGCCGATCCCCAGAAGCGCCCACAGCGCGAGGAACCACCAGCCGTGCGCCGCCGGCAACGCACGCAGCAGCAGGAACAGAGCCGCCGTGATCGGGACGATGAACAGCACGGCCAGGAGGGGGTACGCCAACCGCCGGAGGGAGGAAGCCGTCGAACGCGGTCCGAACAAGCGCGATGCGGCTTGGACCGCAGCTCGCGGGAGCACCGTCGCTGGGAAACGAATCCGTACGTCCCACCAACCCAGACCCGCAGCGTGTGCACACGCGTCGGCCGACGGGGCGGCCCGGGGGAAGGACGGATGGGTGTCGGCCTCTCTCGAGTCGGCGTCGAGGAGTTCACGCAGTACGTACCGGACCTCCCCCGCAGACACGGGTCGACGGGCGGGGTCCTTCGCGAGCAGGTCCAGAACGAGGTCGTCCAGGGCCGGGGGAATCCCGGGTCGGATACGGCTCGGAGGTATCGGAGCGGGCGTGCGCGCGGCGCGCACGGCGGCGGTGATGGGGGTGTTACCCGGGAAAGGGTGTTGTCCCGTGAGGAGTTCGTAGAGCACGCATCCCAGCGAGTACAGGTCCGAGCGGGTGTCCGCAGAGGAGCCTTCGAACCGCTCGGGTGCCATGTACGCCGGCGTACCCACGATCCGGTCCGGTTCCGTCGCTGCCACGGATGTCGCGATACCGAAGTTGAAAAGCGTGATCCCACCCTCCGGAGCGAGCATGAGGTTGCCCGGCTTCAGATTCCGGTGCACTACCCCGACCGAGTGCACGACCTGCAACGCGGCAGCGATCTGTGCCGCCCAGTCCACTGCGGTGTCCACCTCCGGCGGACCTTCGCCGTCGAGGACGCTGCGCAGGTCCTGCCCGATCAGGAACTTCGTCACCACATACATGGTGTCGTCGTCGGAAGTGCGGCCCAGGTCGAACACCTTCTCAACACCCGCGTGGTTCAGCCCGCCGAGGGCCCGGAAGATCTCCCTTTGCGTGCCGGAGGTGTCCCGCCCCTCGTTCCTCAACACTCGGACCGCGACACGATGATTGAGCACCTGATCCCGTGCCGCCCACACCGCCGTCGTACCACTGTGACCGAGCAGCACGACCAACTCGTAACGGCCACCCAAGACCCACTTGTTCATGGCCGACCCCCCGGTTCGTCACCCGGTGCTCATCACGCTTGGTCCGCCCTTGCGAATCCACACCAACCATCCCACGCCCGACCCGCGGCAGGACGAAAGAATCAGGATTCCGACGTCGTTGTGTGCCTCGAACCGCAGGGCCCCTTCGACTGACGACACCAGCCCACGCCCGAACGTGGGCGAGCAGAGCGTAGGCCTGGACCGTCGGTACACGACCCGGGCGCGAACGGGGGTCCTACGGCACGGCACGAACCGCCTGGGGGGATCGGGGGGCGGCGGAACGCCCCCGATGGCGCGCCCCGCGTGCCATGGCGCCGGCAGGCGATACGAAACGGCGGCCGCCGCAGGCGCGGGTGCGTGCCGCGCGGCCGGTCGCCATTGCGGATGTCGGCGGGCCGGGCGTGGCGGAGCCGGGGGTGTTTCAGGCGGGTGCGGTGCGGTCGTGGAGTGCGGCGTCGATCCAGGGGGTGTCGGGGGAGATGTGCCACAAGGCGGCGACCATGGCTTTGAGTTCGTCGGGTGGGCCGTCCCGTTTGGTGGTGGTCCAGGCGATCGGCAGGCCGATGATGTTGTCCATCCATCGGCCGCCGCATCGGGTGTCGAGGCCGGTGCGGCGGCGGTATTCGGGGGTGGCGACGATGCCGACCCAGTGGCTGCCGTCGCGCACCTGCCAGGACACCATCGCCTCCACGTCCGCCCACGCCACCCGCCGAGGGCGCCACACCCCTCGGGACACGGCGACGCCCTCGGCGTCCATGCGCAGCGCCACCGGCGCGATCCGGGGCGCGGCCGCCGCGAGGAGCCCGGCCGACCCGAAGAGCCCCCAGCCCGCGATTGCCACGCCGAGCGGAATGCCGGGTACGAACATCAACGCGCAGACGCCGATCGCCATCGCGATCATCTTCGTGTTGTTCCGGGTCCGGCGAAGACGCAACTCGAACGGCGGTGCGATGGACGGCATTCCCCTATGCTCCCGCAGCCGTCCGCTGTACCGAACCGGGGAAGACCATCACAGCCACAGCCCACACCGACCACCGGTCCGCCGCCTCGAGGCGTGCTCCGGCCGCGCATGTTTCCGCCGCCGTGCGACGGCCCACAAGTCGGCAGGTTTTCGCGTCGGATCGCGGTAGGATCGAGAGGGAAGAGGCTGGGAAGGAAGTGGTCGGGCGCATGAGCGAGGGATCGCGCGGGTCGGACGAGAACGCGCCCACGACGCCCGCCCCATACTCCACACCCGGGCCCGGGTCCGGCGGGGATGTCGGGTCGGCGTTCGGTGTGGAGGAAGTCCGCAAGCGATGGGCGCGGGTGGTCGCCGACGCCGCCGCCGGAGCGCGCATCGTGATCCACGCCCCCCACGGCGTACGCGCCGTACTCACCGCGCCGACGCCGGAGGTGATCGCCGCACAGGGGGAGTTGCCCGCGTTCACGATGACCGACGCCCGACAGCACCTGGGCAACCTGGTGCGCGCCGCCGCCGCGGGCACCCCGCAACTCCTGCTGCGCTACCGCACCGTCCACGCCCAGATCACCCACCTCGCCACCGCACCGGCCCCCGAGGACACACCCACGGCCGCAACCACCCCGCCGCCGGCCGCCGCAGCCCCGACCCCACCGCCTTCGGCCGGCACGCCCCCGGACACCGACGACCCCGCGCCGGGGCGGCCGGCCGCGAAGGCCGGGCGCAGGGTGGCGGGGTTCGCGACGGCGTTGGGGGAGGCGACCGCCGCCCGCCGCCGCGCGGTCTCGTTCGGCCCCACCACCCTGGACGAGGCCACCGGCGGCGGGGCGCTGCCCGGCCGCCTGGTGGTGGTCGTCGGCGCGCCCGGCACCGGCGCGGGCCTGCTCGCGGCGGGCACCGTGTTGTCCGCGACCCTGGCCCCCGCCGACGACCCCGACACACCCCACGCCGTGCTGTCCTGCACACCCGGCCGCCCCCGCGCCGACGTCGCCGCCCGCCTGACCGCAGCCGCCGCCGGGGTCGACCACCGCCGGCTGCGCGCGGGCACCCTCACCGACATCGAACGCGCCGCGGCCGACGCCGCGTCGACGCGACTGGCCGCCGGGGGACTACTCCTGGACGACGGCACCGACCTGACCCCCGACCTGCTCCACGCCACCGCCACCGACATCGCGGGCCTGATCCTGGTCGCCGTGGACCCGCTCAACCATCTCGTCCGCCCCACCGCCGGCGCCGGGTGCTCCGGCCCCGATGTCCGGGAAGCCGTGGGCGCGTTGCGCCGGTTGGCGGCGGAGTTGGACGTACCGGTGGTGGCCGCGTGGGAGACGAGCGCGGGCGAAGGCCCCGAGGTCGCGGCGGCGTTGGCCGAGGCCGACACCGTGGTCCACCTGACACGCGAGGGCGAACTCGCGTTCGCGATCGTCACGGAACGCGACCTCGGCCCGATCGCCGAAGCCGCACTACGCGCCGACCTCGCCCACGTCCGCTTCACCGACCCCCCGCCCACCCCCACCGGCCCTACGCCCACCGACCCGACGGCACCCGTCGACACCGCCCTGCCCGACAGCACCTCACCCCCCGCCTCCACGCCTCGCGAGCAGGCCGGGGATCGCAAAGACTTCACCGCCGCCGACGTAACGGCCACCGCACCCACCACGGCCACCGCGCCCGCACGCGCGAGCAACCGCCCCGCGCCCACCGCGTCGAAGACCCCGGTCCCATCGAAGGCGCGCCGTGTCGTGCCGGACACCGACGAGGACCCCCTGCCCGGTGCGATCGCAGGCGCTGTCGCGCAGGAACTCGCCGCCGCCCAGGGCGACATCACCGCGGCGAGCGAGGCGTTGGCCCGCCGGGCCATTCCGGACGTGATGGATCTCCTGCGCCTGTCCCGGGCCGGGTCCCGCTACGAACACACGTGGTACCCGCCCCTGCCGGATTTGCTGCGCAAACACAGGAAGGAGGACTCCGACGCGGTATGGGAGGCCCGCCCCAAGTGGCGCAACGGGCACCTCCCCGCCGGCGATCACGAGGTGGTCACGCTGGACATGAACGCCGCCTACCTGTCCGCGCTCAAGGCCCACCTGCCGATCGGTCCCCTCGAACACCGTACGGGCCCCGACCTCGACGACCACGACGGACCCCGAGGCCGCAAACGCCGTCGCGCCGGCATCTACCTTGTCGACCCCCCCGCCTGGCACCATGACGATCTCCCGAACCCGCTCGGCGACCGGGACGAGCCCGGCCCGCTGTGGATCACCGACCCCACCCTGCGACTCCTCCTGCGCTGCGCCTCGCCCACCTACGGCAACCTGTGCGAGGAACCGCAGATCCTGGAGTCCTGGACAGCGGTGGCGACCGAGAACCTCCTGGAGCGGTTGCGGACCGCGTTGCGCGACGCCCGCGACGCGGCGATCGCCGAGGGCGACGACGTGACATTGGACTATGTGAAGCAGATGTACGCCAAACTCGTGTCCACGATGGGCGGCTCCAACTACAACCGGGAGATCAACCGCCCCGACTGGATGCACATCATCCGCTCCCAGGCGTTCTCCAACCTGTGGGTCAAGGCCTTCAAGGCCCACCAGGGCGGTCTCGCCGTGGTGCGGGTGATGGGCACGGACGAGCTCCACCTCACCGGCGGCGACTGGCGCACCGTCTTCACCGAGGGCCGCGGCGTCGGCGACGTCAAGATCAAGGACACGTACATCCTCCAGACCAAGGACAAGAGTTGACCGCCGATCCCACCGAGCCCGCCCCCGCCTCGCCCGAGAGGAACTGACCGCGGATGCCTTACCGCTCCCTGGAGCCCGGCAAATACGGGATGCGCGGCACCCGCGCCTCCGCGCTGGCCGCCGAGCGCCTGGACGAACTCGCCGACGGCATCACCTCACCCGTCGACACCGAACGCGGCCTCGCCGCCCGCCTGCGCTACCTCACCGCCTCCACCGCCGGCTACACCGCCATGGACACCGCCGGCATCACCGTCACACCCCGCACCCTCGCCGCCTGGCTCGCCGAGGACCAGACCCCCAACCGGGCGAACCTGCGCCGGATCGATGCGGCCTATCGCGACCTGCGCCGGCGCAACGTAGCGCGTTCGTTGACTCGTCGCCTGAACAACAACGGTCGCGGCACCCGCGTCGAACTGCACCCCCACGACCAGTCCGGTGTACGCGAACCGCACCGCCGAGCGGGCGTGGCCGGGCACCGCAGCGTCAACGTCCGCCGCTGGGACGCCATCGTGCGTGCCTGGGCGGCCGGCGACGAACGAACGCTGGACGACCTGTGGACCGACGAGGTGTTGGCCGATCTGGGTTCGGACTGGGGCGGTTTCGAGTTCGCTTCCGGGGTCGGATTCGCAGCCTAGTCAACTGTAGGGTCTCAGCCGCCGTGGCACAGTCTCACGCTCGATGGCACAACGATGGCATTTATGCCGCCGTTCTGAGACTCGCCGGTCAGATCCATCCGTCGTTCGGGTAAGTGAATTCTGGTCCGCTTCGCTTCGCGGTGCAATGAGGGCTCATCGGCGACGCGGG
Source organism: Embleya sp. NPDC055664 (assembly GCF_053618075.1). Classification (NCBI taxonomy): domain Bacteria; kingdom Bacillati; phylum Actinomycetota; class Actinomycetes; order Kitasatosporales; family Streptomycetaceae; genus Embleya; species Embleya sp. NPDC055664. The sequence continues at coordinate 71,889 of NZ_JBSHGZ010000023.1, read as the reverse complement.
CGCCTAAATTCAGGGGTGCGCGGTAGCGTCGCTGTCTTTGACTGAGGAGGCCGCATGGCGACCGGGTGGAGCTTGACGATCGACTGCCCGCGACCGGCGGAGTTGGCCCAGTTTTGGGCGCTGGCGTTGGGTTATGTGGAGAAGCCGGCGCCCACGGGGTTCGGGAGTTGGGAGGAATGGTTCACGCACCATGGGATCCCGGAGGACGAGTGGGACGAGGGTGCCTATCTCTCGGATCCGGACGGGGCGGGTCCCAACCTTGCGTTTCTGCAGGTTCCGGAGCCGAAGGTGGTGAAGAACCGGCTGCACTTGGACGTGCAGGTCGGCGGCGGCCGTGGAACGCCGTGGGAGGTCCGGTGGCCACGTGTGGTGGAAGCGGTGGAGCGGTTGACTGCCGCAGGTGCGACCGTGGTGCGTGAGGACGAGATGCAGGGCAGGCCCGATCACGTGGTGATGGCGGACCCGGAAGGCAACGAGTTCTGCCTGGTCTGACGGATGTCGGCCGGATGTGCCACGAATCCGAGACAGAGGCCGTGTGGCGTTGCTGTGACCGCGAGGAAGTCGCTGGTCGGAAGCCCGGTCTGTGTCATGCGCGTTGAGACCCTACAAACTGATCAGTTGGTCGGGGGTTCGAAATACCCGAAGGGTGGGCACCTGCCGGTCGCTTGGCCACGAACCCGAGACTGGCCGGTCGCAGCGTCGAACGCCATCACCCGCAAGAGTGAACGATGGCCTGCCGAAGGCCGACAGCGCCCAGGCGGGTGAGACCGAGCGACCGGCCACGGCCCGAGCCGGCGAGTGCTCGGCCGGCCGTGCCCTACGCCGTCCGCCGCGCCGGCCGCGATCGACAGTGCGGGCGGGCCCGCGTGGTCGGCGCATCACCTCGCAGGGACGCGCACCATCGCGTTTCGCGCGTTTCCTCCCCTACGGGGATTCACCGTTCGTCGAGGTGTTCGCCGATCACGGCGTCCACGTCGGATGGACCATCGTGGCATCCGGCGAGTGGGCCGGGCCTCACTTGCGTGGGGTCACGGCGTGTGGTCCCGGTCGGATCATCAGGGCCGTCAACGGGCGGGTTCGGGTGGGCTGGACGACTTCGAGCCAGGCCTTCCCGCGGGGGACGCGGTGGGGGATGCCGGAGTAGCCGCGCCACTTCCAGTTGATCCACCAGCGTGCGTCACTCCGGTGCCCGGCGAGGCGCCGCAGGGTGGGCAGGCGTTGGCCGGCCAGGTCGACGTCGTCGAGGTCCGCCCCGAGGGCGAGCAGGTGGGACAGGCCCGCCAGGGCCGCGCGGCGCAGTGGGCTGTCATCGTTCCACCGTCGATCGACGGCCCACCGCAGGTGCGGGTCCGCGAGCAGGGCGGTGTCCTGGGGGACGTCCGAGAGCGGGATCCGGGCGATGTCGACGAGTCCCCGTTGCCGCCAGGCGATCAGTTCCGCGCGCACCGGGCGGGGGATGTGACGGTCGAGGCCGGTGAACGCGTCGATCATGTCGTGGCGTTCGGCGCGGCCCGCGGCCGGGTCCTCGGCGATGGAGTGCAGGACGGTCAGGGCCTGCGCGAGCGTGTCGCCGCGTTGCCACAGCGACAGCATGGCCGTGCCTTCGACCCGGAGTTGTTCCCGCGCGTGGTCCTCGAACTGGAACTGCAACCCGCGCGATGTCCCGGCGAGCGCGTGGCGCAGCGGGGCGTAGGGGTTGGCGCGGCCGGAGAGGATCGCTTCGACGACCGCCTGCCGCATCTGTTCGTCGCGTTCGAAACGCACGGCCACGTCGACGTCGTGCGGCTCGCGGGCGCCCCGGGCGAAGCTCCCGAAGACCCAGACCTGTTGCACCAGGCTGATCGGCCAAGTTTGGTCCGCGTCGAGCCGGCCGAGCATCCGTTCGACCAGTTCGACGGCCCGTGCACGCTTCACGTTCGTCTTCCTCGCATCGGCACCAGTGTAGGTGCGTCGGCGTCCGCCCTCGGACCGTCGCCGGGGCTTCGACCCGTCGGATTCGCCGTCCCGACCCGCCCACCCGCAGGCGGATGGCCGACACGCGCCGGTACCGCGCCGATCATGGGGGCCACCGTGGATGTCGCGGGATCACGGCGACCGCACAGCCGAAGAATGGCAGGACGCGGTCGCCATGCTCCTCGAAGCCCGGCGCACACTCGCCGACTGGGTCGTGTCCGGCCGCGTGGAGGAGCACGACCGCTGCATCGTCGGGCAGCAGACGCATTCCACCGCGCCGTCGTCGCGCGGCTTCGCGAACCACCGCCCCTGCGCGTCGACGGGGCCCACGAACTCGACCTGCGGGCCAGGGTCTGGAAATGGAAGGAGAACCTCCTGATCGGCACGTTCGACCTGTCGTTGTGCAAGGACCGGGACACCCCCGCCACCGCACTCCTGGACGGTCGTCAGGGTGAATCACCGCCGACCACTTCCACTCGTCACAGGAGCGGAGTACCGTTCCGGGTCCGTTGATCTTGGGAGGTGCCCCTGATGTGGGTGATCCGGGAATTCTTGTGGACGGTGTTGAGAACTGACCGTTGACCGTTTCGGAGGTGGTGCCCACGGATTTCTGGTGTCGGCGTACACCTCTGTATGCGCTCAGGGAGGTACAGCCGAACATGCCCGTCATGCTTGCTGTTCGGGCTGGATGGCGATGGGGTGCCCAGGCGTAAACGAGAGGTGGGGTGGGCGGGGAGTGGGGCACACTTCGCCGGGTGATCGTGATGCAGCCCGTGCTGGAGATGGATGTGCCCGACGACGACTTCGCCTTCTGGCCCGTCGCCGAGACGAAGCCCTTCGACTACCTTCCTCTCACCGGTGAGCTTTCTCCCGCCGAGGTCGGGACGGCGATGATGCGCATCGTCGGCTACAACGGCATCGGCCCCGACCCCGGGAAGGGCTTCCCACCCCCGCCGGCCGACCGACTCGGATCCTTCCTGCACGGGATGCTGACCTCCGAGGAACTCATCGTGGCGGGTGGCCTGCGCGTCGTGGACAGCTCCACGGGCGTCACGTTGCTGCCCGGCTGCTGCTGCGGGCTGGAGGGCTGGCGTGAGTGGCACGAGGTCGTCGACGGCGGCGACCGGCCTTGGCTCGGCCACGATCCGCAGCCGACCGCCGAGCGGTTCGGCGACACCGTCCGGCTGACCGTCAGGTCCGGGCAGAGCGACAGCCCGGTGATCGAGCTGTCCGCCTCCGAGCTCGGGCGGCTGCTGGTGGGCGTCGAGCGGGACTTGGCCGACTTCGTCGCGCTGGCGGCCGACTGGGCATCCCGGCACCTGCCCGGCCGCTCGGCCCCTTTGGCGGCTGCCCTTGCCCGCCTGCTCGATCTGCCGTGGCCGGCCGTGCCGCAGAGACGGTAGGACAAGGGGCCAGTCCCGCTGACCAGGCAGTGGGCAGACGGGCACCGGCATAGTCCTCACGTGAGCACGTTCACGTGTACTTGGTTGGGTACTGACGAGTACGCCGACACCTGGGTCGGTTGGTTCCACCAAGCCTTGTCCTGCTGTTGATGTTCGTGACCCCCTCGGCCGACTCCAGTGCTTCCTGCAGCCGTTCGCTCCGGAGGGCGAGGTACTGGATCTGCGCCGCAGCGAGGGCGAGCTGGGCGGTCAGGTCGCGGTTCCGGCGACGAAGCTTCGCGTTGCGTGCGACGAGCTTGTCGTGCGCGGTCGGGCCGCTTCGCGGGGTCGTAGGGGTGGCGCGGTGCTCGGAGATCTCTCGGGCGATCTCGGGATAGCGGCGGCGGAAGGTGGTGTTGGTCAGGTCGAGACGCCGGGCCAACAGGAGGACGCTGGGCTTGGTGTTGGTCTCGAGGCAGCCGGTAAGCACTTCTTGGAGGTGCTTGCGGACCAATGCGTCGGATAGGTCGGGGACTCTGCGGGTGATACCGGAACGGCCTCCCGCCCATTGGCCGTCAGGAACTTGACGACCTCGGTACGCCGGCTCCGTAGGAGTTCTCGGAGGCGGGGCGCCGGCATCGGCCTTGAGGCGAGACGCTCGTCGATGCGAGCGACCTCGCGCTGCCAGGCGGCAACGTTCTCCGGGGCGAGGGTTACGTTCCGGCAACTGTTGGAGGTGCGAGATCTCCTGGCTCCACGTGTCGCCGTCGACCCGTGGCCCGCGTGGGTCACGGCGCCGCCAATAGTGGTAGGCGGTGTGATCGTCCTCGGTCGCGTCCCGCCAGTCCTTCCCGCCGTGGCTCCGGTGCAGGAAGTTCAGCTTCCTGCAGAGGGCCGACGCCCGGTTGAGTTGGCTGTTGAGCGGGCCCTCCATGAGATTCACCTGATGGAAGTACGAGTTCAGGTCCGTGTCGTAGACGAAGCACGGCGACAACAGGTACGGCGTCCCGTCAGGAATGCCCAGGCCATCGAGCCAAAGCTCCCATTCATCCGGAGAAACTCGCAGGTGCCAGGGCTGCGGCTCAAGCTGCGGAAGGTCCCGCGAGGTGTAGTGAACCGACCAGGCGTCTTGTCTCAACACCTGCGGACCGTACAGCTATCGGTCACTGACCAAGCGCGCACAAGAATTCACCAACGACGAAGGCGTCACCTGCCGGGCCGTGATGACCGAGGAGGCCGCCGCGCGCTCCGACGAGGAACACCGCGCGATGTACCGCCGCCTCGAACCCGCCCTCCACGCCCCGCCCAACCCCGCCCTCGCAGCGGTCAACCGCACCCTCAACACCAACATGGACGCCTTCGTCCTCGAACGCCTCGAAGGCCTCCACACCCCCGGCCGACACGTCGGCCTCAACGACCTGGTCCCCGGCCTGCTGCGCCCCGACATCGACCCGCAACTCCCGGCGACGATGGACCTGTTGCTCGCCCGACAGATCGAGACCATCGCGGACCGGATCCGGCGCGGCGAGTCGACCTGAACCCGTCCGCGGGCAACCGGTCCTCCCCTCCTCCGGGGGTCCGCGCGACGCACGGAAACGGCCCCGAACCGCACCCCAAAAAAAGGGGGCGGTACCGGAGCCGTTCCGCGTCGCCCGCCGGCGGGAGCACGGCCCGCACACCATGCCGCGAGGCGAATGTGTGGACCCCGCGAACAGCGCCCGCTCAGCCTTCGGCAACACCCCCGCCGCGGCGGGCGATTCATCCGAACCACCCGGACGCGATCGCCCTGCGGGTACGCGGCCGTCCGAGACACGGATCCGACCCCTCAACGCGTCGGGCTCGTTGCGCCCGTCTCGGCGAAGTCGCCGGCCGGGCTCCGGGTGGACGGAAGGAGCGCAGGAGTCGGTGACGCCGATTCGTGGGCGTGCATGCCCACGAGTCCGGCGTCGACGGCCGTGGCGATGAGCGAGAACGCGCCCGGTGCGCCGCAACGGCGGGTCGGGCATCATTTCTTCGTGAACGAGGGAACGGATCATCCAAGTCGCCCCCGGTACACCCTTGTGGAGACCGAGCACGGTCATCTGCTGGGTGTGTGCTCTGTTGTGGAGGGGTTGTTCACCGATCCCGGGCCGGCGACGTACGAGCTGTTCGGCTGGGCCTCGGACGGCTCCGGGCCGCGGGGCTGGATCGGCAGCCGGGTGTGGCTGGTGCCGGACGACGACGCGCTCGACGCCTGGCGCCTGGACGATGCGGCGTTGGTGGACCACGGGCCAAGCGCGGACACTCTGGTGCTGACGGGCGTGGACGACCACATGGGCCCGCCCGAAGGACACCGCGGGACCGTCCGCGTGCACGACGAGTCCCGATGGTTGGGCTCCTGCCGCGAGTTCGCCCGCGTCCCGAGGTCGGAACGGCCGCTACCGCCGCTGGTGCTGCGCGGCCTCGCCCCGACCGACGAGCTGCGCGCGGTGCTCGCGAAGGGCACGCGCCTGGCCCGAGACCTGGACGAAGTCCTGCTGGAGATCCGTGACGACCGGGGTGAGCTGCTCGCGGCGCCCACACTGTGGACGACCGTCCAAGCCTGGCGGCCTTCCGCGCGCGGGGCCGACCTGATCGACCTGGAACTGGCCCGGTACCACACGCTGGTTCCCGAGCATGCCAGGCCGGTGTGGGAGGAGTGGTTCGGCGGGTCGCCGCACACTCCGAACACCTGGGCCGGCCTCGACACACGGCTCCGCGAGGCCTGGTTCGACCTGGTCCGGCACCGGGCCTGCATCCGTCGCCACAGCGACCGGCCTCCCGGACACGCCTACGAAATCGACGGCCGCCACGCCACGGATGAGCAGGGTCTCTACCTGGCGCTCGGGGAGGCGGTGAACGGCCCCGGCGGCTACTTCGGCGGCGACCCGCAAGCCCTCCGCGATTGCCTGGGGGGCACCTTCGGCTACACCCGCCCCGCGACCCTGCTCTGGCGAGACGCAGACACGGCGCGCACGCACCTGTCCCACGCCCTGTCACCCGACGGGCGGCCGTACGACTTCTTCGCCGAGGTTCTCGATGTCCTGGCCGCCGGCGGCATGCACGTCACCCTGGCGTGAACAGCACCTGCCGGATGCGGCAGGCGCCAACGGAACGAACGTTCGTCGACACGGCGCGGTCCCCGAGCCGGTGCCGCGCGGAGTCGATGCGGCTGCCGACGGACCAGCCGCCAACGTCGCGTCCAAGGCGCAGCGCCAGGAGCCGGTGCCGGTCTCGATGATGTTGCCGCCGAAGACGGTTCTTCCCCTCCACCGGGTCGCTCGTGCGACGAACGAGAAAGGCTCCGACCGCGCGTTGCCGCGGCCGAAGCCTTTCCCCGTCGACCCGCGCGAGGCACAGCCCGCACGACACGCCACGAGGCGAGTATGTGTGGACCCCACGCAGGGCACCCGCCCACCCTTGCACGACCCGGCCACCGACGCGGGCGGTTCACGGCAACGCGACGAACGCCATCGTCGATCGGAAGTCTCTCGCCGCGATCCTCACACCCATCGACCGGTGCCCGCGCGGTGATGCGACCCGTCCAGTCCAGCTGCCCACAGGGGGCTCCCCACCGCGAGCCCCCTACGCCCACCGCATCCCGAGCACGGTGAGGGCCTCGACGCGCTCCTGCGCCCAGGAATCGCGTCGTTGACGTGCGTTGGCGAGCGCCACGCCCAACTTCACGTGGTGCGTCTCGCCTCCCGCTTCGATGGTCTCGCTGTGTGTGCGGGGCACGGTCAGGTGTCCTTCACGGGTGGCGAACGCGCGTGCGGCGGTGAGCGTGAGCGTCCAGCGGTCCGCGTGCGACCCGCTCGCCCGTCGCGTCCGGCCCGTTGCGACGGAGGCGGCCTTGGCGACGCCCAGCACTCCCAGGGCGGCGCGCTGCGCTCGGGTCAGTTTCGTCCATTCGCGGCGTTGTTTGTCGAGCCAGGCGCCGACGTCGCCGCCGTCCATGGTGTGTCCGGGGGCGAGTTCGTCGAGGGTGCCGCCTTGTTCGAGGTGCAGTCGGACCAGGGAGAGCATGCGTTGCCAGGTCAGGGGCCATCCGGTGGGGTTCCATCCCGGGTCGATCCCGGAGAGGCGTTCCCAGCGGGCGCGCCATCGGTCGGGGTGCTTCCTGGTTGCCAGGGGGCGTCGGCAGTTGGCGAGGAACTGCCCGACGGGGTAGGCGTCGACGACCGCGGTCTTGGGGGCGGCGAGGTGGCCGTACCTCGCGTGGTAGGCGCGGCACATCGCCAGGCCGTTCTCGAACGCGTCGTCGTCGGCGCTCCACACCATGCCCAACGCGTCCAGCAGTTCGATGCGGCGCGGGCGCATCGTGCCGCCGGCTCGTGCGCGTCGTTGTTCGGCGATCCACGCCCCGACGGGGTGGGAGGTTCCCGATTCGGGGTCGTAGTCGACGGCGTCCAGGGGGACGCGCAGATCGCCGTGGGCGGTGTGCCGGCGGCGGGCGGCGAGGTAGCCCCGTCGCCAGTCCCGGCGTTCGGGGTCGATGACACGCAGCTTGACGAAGTCGGCGAGCAGCGCGGGGTCGTGCCCGGTCATGAACCGCACGAGGAACCGCTCCTCGACGTCCTCGCCCACACCGTCGCCTTCGGGGCCCGCGCTGGCGGTCTCGATGTCCTCCTCCTCGGCGGCCGGGGTGTCGTCGCCTGCGTCCTCGGTGTCGCCGTCCGCGTCGGCGTGGTCGACGAGCCGGTGGCGCCTGCCGCTGGGTGCGGGGGTGGCGAGCATGTCCAGGACGCGGCTGTCGTGGGCCGCGAGGGCGTGCAGGACACGGACGAGGAAGTGGTAGGAGTCGGAGAGCAGCATGTCGTCGGGCTTCTCGCCGGCGGCGAGGAAGATGGGCACGATGATGGTCGCGGTGCGGCCCTCGTGTGGTTCCTGGCGCAGGGCCCGGCCGATGGCTTGGACGATCTCGATCACGCTCAGTTTGGGGTCCATGAAGGCGACCGCGTCCGCGCGGAGGTCGACGCCTTCGGCGAGTACGCGCACGTTGGAGAGCACCGCCCGCCGGGTCACGACCCCACCCCGGTCGGGGAGTTCGAAGAGGGCGGCGGGTTCGGTCCGGTCGGTGTGGGCGGCGAAGTCGCCGAGCACCCGCCGCCGGTGCTCGGGCTCGTGTTCGCCGCACAACCAGTCCGCCCACACCGCCGCCGGGTACCGGTCGGGGTCCGTCCCGTGGAGCCGCTGCGCGACGGCGGGCAGGGTCTCCGCGCACGCCTGGGCCTCGGCCGTCCGGGCGTGGTAGGCGATCACCGTGCTCAACCCCTGGTCGGCCGCGACACGCAGCACCGCCGTCTGCAGGGCGGCCAGGCGCGCAGCCCGGTACTCCTCGACCTCCTCCAGGCCGCGCCGGCCCGGCCCCCGGTTGAGGTCGACACCGCCGGCCGCGGCCAGGCCCTGGACGGTGGGGTCGGCCACGTCGACCACGACGATCCGCGGCCTCGCGAGCAGACCCAGACGCACCCCGGCCGCGAGTTCCAGCCGATGGACGGTGGGGCCGAAGATCCGTTCGTCCTCCATCGACGCCACCGCGTGGATCGGCAGCGACGAATGGACCGGGCGTCCGCCGCGCACGCGCAACGGACGGGTGTCACCCTCGTCCTCGTCTTCCCGGCCGTCCTCGCCGTCGGTGGGCTCCGCGATCCCACCGGCCGGGACCGCTGCCCCCGGGTCCTCCCACGCCTCGTCTCCGGCGAGGACCGAGGGCCGCTCGGCCTCGCCTTCGCCGGTGCCCTCGCCGTACGTGCTGTTGCCGGGTGGTTCCCACACGCGCGGGGTCGCGGTCAGGTACAGCCGCCCCCCGGCCGGGAGCCGCTCGTCGTCGTGGACGGCCCCCCACTCCTTCCCCAGCCAACCACTCGTTCGATGCGCCTCGTCGACGCAGACCAGCCGCCACGGCGCCAACCGCAGCCCGTACACGCCCGCGTGGGCGTCCAGGATCGTCCCCAACGACTGGTAGGTGGCGTACACGGTCAGCGGCCCGTCCCGGTCCGCCCACAGGGCGAGTTGCGGCGCGCTGGTGGTCGCGCGTACCCCGGCGCCGCCCAACGCCCGGTCACCGGCCAGGGAGCAGACCGCGAGTTGGTTCCCGCCGACGCGCCCGGCCTTGTGCCAGGCCCGAACGGTCTGGACGAGGAGGTCGAGCGTGGGCACCAGGACCAGGACCCGGTCGTGCGCGGCGAGGGTGGCCGCCGCTCCGGCGGCGACCCAGGTCTTGCCGGTGCCGCATGCCATCACCGCGGTGGCCCGGCGTCCGCTGTACGGGGCGCTTGCGACCGCTTGCGGGTCGGGGTTCTCCAGTTCGCGGACGATCGCGGCGAGGGCGTCGCGTTGGTGAGGCCGGAGCGCCGGAGTCGTGTGGCGCGCTCGCCGGGGGATCGACGTGGGTGGGGGATTCCGCATCTTTCGTCTCCGGGAGCGAGGGGATTCGCGAGTATCGGGTGGGTCCGGGCCGCCCCGCCCGGCGTACGAGGGGTCGGGGGTGGTCAGGCGGGCCAGGAGCGCAGGAGGGCGGCGACGGAGTGGGCGCTGCAGTCTTCGCGGCGCAGCTCGTCGACGAGTCGGGTGATCCCTTCGGGCCCGGGTTTGACCGGCCGGCCGGACGCCTGGAGGTAGGCGACGGCTACCGCGACGGCGACCGTCATGTTCGAGCGCTCGAGCCAGTTCAGGCGACCCAGGGTGTGGGCGAGGGCGGCGGCGCGCGCGTGGACGCCGTCGTAGACGTCACGATCGAACAGGACCGCCTTGTGACGCTCGACCGCGGCCAGCGGCACCCCGAAATCGTCGGGGGAGGGATCCTGTTCGCCCGCCAGGCGCGCGATCTCCAGGATCCAGGTCAGGTCAACCGCGAGGTGCACGCGCCCGCTCCTCGATGAGATCGCCGTACTCCGCGATCACCTCGCGCGCGGACCCCACGAACGCCGCCCGCAGGGGGTCGGTGTCGCTGCGCACGAGGTGTTCGATGTATTGCTGCAGGGTCATGTGCCTGGTCTCGGCGGCCTGGCGGGCGGCGTCGGCCGCGTCCTCGTCCAGGCGCACGTTGAGTTGTGTTTTCGCCATACCCGAATGCTAGCAAATGCTAGCAGGCGTGTCCGGGTACCGACGAGACTGGCCACGGGCCGACCCGGACACCGAGGGGTCGTGGTCTACTCCGACGAATGGTCACCGGTCCCGCGCGGTGGCCTGCTTGCGCAGGACCGGCAGCGGCAGCGTCAGGTCGGGACGGTCCCGCAGTCGCCCGGGAGCAGGCCGGTGAGGTCGTCGACAGGGGTTCGGCGCGGAGCGGCTGGATGTCGACGTCGTCGGTGGTGACGACTTGGGTGAACCAGCGGGCGTACATGCGCGAATGCCCTGTTGCTCCTCGCGTTGGGCGGCTGCTCCATGCAGTGGCACCTCTCGTTGACCACGGTCGACAACCCGGTGCTTCTCTACGGCGCGGACGGCTGGGAACCCGGCCCGGGCGAGGGCCCATGACGGCCCGCGCCATGCGACGCCACTGCGCGGGTGACTGTGGACCCGGGTCGAGGGCGGCCACGTGCGGGACGAAGTCCTCGACCCCGGCCGGCCTCGTCGCCGCGGTCGCGCAGTCGTGCCCGGGGCTGCCGGGTTCTTCGACGGCGCCGGCCGCCTATGGCGGCGTTGATCCGGTCATGTGTCGGCCAGTTCCGGTCAGCTTCGCGCAGTGGGTTCCCGCCTGGTTGGTGGCGTGTCAGGATCACGTGTCCCCGCCGGCTCGGGGTGGGTGGTTCGGTGTGGGCGCGAGCCGGTTGGTCGGAGGCGTGTGTGCGATGCCCGGTGAGTGATTGCGGGTGTCGCGTGTGAGGCGGGGCGCGTCGAGGGTTGTGGGGTTGGGGCCTGCCCGGTGACGTGTGCGCAGGTCCTTGGGACGCACGACGACAAGGGGGACTCGTGGCGTTGTCCGAGAAGGCCGTGTTGCGGAGCGGCGGCGGTCGGGAGGAATTGCCCGGTGGCGCGGTCGGGGCACGACCGGTGGTTGCCGACGGCGCGTGCACCCGCGTCGATGCCTTCCGGAGCTCGGCCCAGTGCGCAGACGGGGGCGGGCCGGTCGGTGAGCACCGCGCGCGAATGGCTCGGCCGAGATGTGCCGCGGGGGGACGATCCCTCAAGGTCGACGACGGGAGCGTGGGGCCTTTCGGCGACCCGGGACGACCTGCCGTCGTCGGCGAAATGATTTCGTTCGTTGGCCGGCATCGTCGGCCGGGCTTGCTTGGGATTCGGCGGCTCGTGGACGCATGGCGTCTGTGACGAGTCGTGCCGGGTTCGTGCCATCCGTGCTCATCACCTCGACCCCATGGGGGACTTCATGGCCGACGCGACTCGCACCGCTGCTCCAGTACCGGGAACCGCGGACGGACTGCGCGGAGTCCTGAGCGCGATGCACGGCTCGGGGGTCGTCACGTTCTGGTTCCTGGGCCCGGAGGACGCCGACTGGAACCCGGCTCCCGGCCGCGAGTTCGACGTTTGCGACCTGGCGGCGGAGCCTGTGAAGGCGACGTGGGTGAAGGATGCTCCGGCCGGGGGGCCTTTGTTCTGCACGTTTTTCATCACGCACGAGTTCGATGGCGCGGCCGGTCGTTGGGTGGAGTTCTACTTTCAGGGTGGTGGTTCGTCGCCGGGTTTCTCCGTGCGGCGTGTGGTGGATCCTCCGGATTCGTTTCGCGGTCCGCTGTTCAAGAGTTTCGAGCACACGCGCGCGACTCCCTACGGGGGTCCTTCCGGGCGGGCCACCAGCCGTGAGGGAATGGCGGATCTCCTGGCCCGTCGGTACGCGCTCACCGATCGTGAGGCGTTTTGGTTCTGGGGCCCGCAGGACGCCGGTTTGGAGGTGATTCCCGGCCGTGAGTTCGTGGTCTGGGATCTGGCACCGGAGCCTGTGAAGGCGACGTGGGTGAAGGATGCTCCGGCCGGGGGGCCTTTGTTCTGCACGTTTTTCATCACGCACGAGTTCGATGGCGCGGCC